>CAYIOH010000087.1:0-10591 GCA_964364975.1 uncultured Bifidobacteriaceae bacterium | reverse complement strand
CGTCCACCGCCAGCGTGATCGGGGTGGAATCCGTGAGCGTGGCGGCTTCGGTGCCGAGTTTCAAACGGATGAGCAGACGGCCGGCTGCCTTCAGGCCGAACTGCAGGCTCGCCTGCCCGTTGATGGTGCGATGGGACTCGCCGTTCGTGCCAGCCCGCGGCCCCCAGTCGCCTTGCAGTCGCGGGTCGCCGTCCGGGATGGATGCCACGGTCACGTTCGTGACCGGTTCAAAGAATCGGCTCTGCAACCCTTCCTTCCAAATGTCCAGGTAAAGGCCGGCGTCCTGGGGAGTGACGGAGGCCTTGAGTTCTCCCTTGGTGTAGAGGTAATGCAACATGCTGCCGTAAAACTGCCGGACCAGCGGGATTTTGCCGGGCGCGGCTTCCGGCCCTTGGAAGAAGCGTTGTTGGATGTCCTCGGCCTCCAGCAGCAAATCGCGCAAAGGTTCTCCCCCGAGCTTGTCCAAGTCGCTGTCGTCTTCCCAGCCTTTGAGGTAGCCGTAGGCCAGATAGACCGCGAGGAAAGCCTGGCGGTTGTGGCCGTAGATTTTGATGGCCTCATCTCTTTCCAACGGATTCTGCCACTGCGCCTGCAACTGCGGGATCAGTTGATCCAGCTTGCGGCGCAGCCGTTGGGATTCGAGGCGCCGGTCATCGGTGAAACGGATGTCGTAGCGCCAGCCGTTCTGGTCGGTGCCGATCAGTGCGATGCGATCGCTGATGAAGCGCAGGTGAAAGGGCGGTTGATTGTCGGTCAGGTAGCAGGCCGGATTGTCGAACTCATCGTAAAAGGCTTTGAGCAGCGGATACGTGCGCGCATCGCTGACCTTGCGAATGGCCAGGGCAGTGATTTTCTCGCGGTCCAGCGCCAGCATGTTCCACATGAACTGGCTCATGCCCCAAGCGAGCATCGTCTCGTCCGGCACGCCGTTCCAGTCTATGCCCAGCATCCGCTGGTAGAGCTGCGGGTCGCGGTATCCGGCCGGATACTTCGGGTTGACCTGGTGAACCGTCCGCGAGCCGTGGGGATCCGTTTCGTAAGCCCCGACGTGAAAACCTGAGAAGTTGTTATCGTGGAGCACCACGGGACTGTCATTGGCCCACCGGCGGAAGTTGTCAATCGTCTCGCGCGTCACCACCTCGGCGGCGGTGCCGCCGCCGGTGGTGATGATCGGCAATTTGTCCTGCAGGCCCAGTTCCTTGAAGGACGCGCTGAGCGCGCCGAGAAACTCGCGGCTCTGCGCCTCGTTGCGGTCCAGCACGAGTTGATAGCCCAACTGCCCCGGCGGAATCAGCGGCATGTATTCACTGCTGTCCGGATGCTGCCGGCGAATCTTTTGATACAGCGCCGCCAGCAACCGCGCCCGCGCCTTGCCATAATTGATCGCGTCCTGGCGCGGATCGCCCGTCTTGGTGTTGAACAGTTTCTGATCGGGCTCGTGGATCAGGCCGAAGCCGTCGTCCTCGTTCATCATTTGCAACATGCAGCCGGGCACGGCTTCGTGGAGCTGGCTGAACTTGGCGGCCAGAATGTCAATGTCGCTGCTGACTTCGTAACCCAGCGCGGCCC
The DNA here is from genome assembly GCA_964364975.1 of uncultured Bifidobacteriaceae bacterium. Lineage (GTDB taxonomy): Bacteria > Verrucomicrobiota > Verrucomicrobiia > Limisphaerales > JADLHS01 > JALOTT01. The sequence goes on along the minus strand of CAYIOH010000087.1, from coordinate 9,022 downwards.
ACATTTTCTTGTAACCCGGATCAACCTGGTAATCGGGGTCATAATGCAGCGGGTCTTTCCGGCTGCCGTCGAAACTCCGGGGCGCGGCCCACTCCACGCCGTAATGGTCGGGGTTCATGCAGAAGGCGAGGGTGATGAAGCGTTCCCGACAATGCTTGCCGATCTTGCGGAAGAAATCCAATTGCTCGGGCTGCCACGGGTGTCGGAATTTGACGCTGGACTGGACGCTGTAGCTCGCCAGCGAATTGCCATACCACCAGACATTCTTGTTGCCCTTGATCCGGGCAATCACTTGAACGTCGCGCCACTGCTTGGCCTCGCTGGCATCAAAGCCGGAGTAACAGCCACGCTGGGCGATCAACGGCTTGTCGGCGATCTCCGCCGTCTTGATCCGGGTGGTTCCGCCCTCCGCCACGATCAGTTGACGAAACGACTGGAGGGCGTAGAAAATTCCGGCGCCATGAAAGCGGCCCTTCGCATCGTCGAAATCGTAACCGGCCAGGATGACGATGTTCTGTTTATTGACCCGGCCCGCCTTCAGCAAGTAACCCTCACGACCGAAATCGCTCCACTGGGTGAAATCATCCTTGGGAGTGCGGCGGTCGTCCCACCGCTTGAAGGTCAGCTTCATCGCCTTGAACATCCTGGCCGTCACCGCATTGTGGCGGGGAGCGCCGAGCAGAATCAGCGTGTCGTAGGCCGCGTAATTGGTCAGGTCGTCGCCGACGCATTCCACCGCGCTGATCCCTTGATCTTTCAGGATCTTCAACAAATCCTCCTCGGTAATCGTGCTGCCACCAGTCAGTTCACCTCGCGCGTCCCGCCGGGTGTGATAGGGCCCGTTCTCCCGGCGGACGATGGCCACCCGGCCCAGCGTCAGGAAATCCGTCGCAGAACCATAGTCCGCGTGGCGGGGGATGGGTAGCACCTCCCACGCTGGAGGAATTGCGCCGGGGGCACTCCCAACCGGGGAGCCTTCCGCCGGAGTCCCGGCGGTTAACCGCCCGGCCATCGCCAGCAGCGCGAGCGCCCACATCAAAAGATGATTGCGGAACCTGAAACGGATGGATGGAACCGTCAGCCCAAACCCGAATTCCGAAATGAAGATTGCGCGAACCCAAAGCCAGGCCGTAGGAGCGCGGCGTTTACGCCGCTTCCGCGTCCATGTGGTTTTGGACGTTCGTGAAGTGCAGGCGGAGTGGACGTTGAAGCGGCCTGAAGGCCGCGCTCCTCTCGTGCCCCACGATTCAACTTCGGAGTTCGGATTCATATTACCAATTCGAGCGAGAAAAACACGATGCTATTGCCCGCTCACGCTAATGGGTGACTCGTTGACTGTCCACAGGTTCAACGCGCAGGATCAGCGCGATTTGTGCCGGGACTTCCCAGCGAACGGTTGCGCCAAGCCGGCGATGGCCGACGAGGCAAGCGCCCGGCTGTAGAGGCGCACGTCGCGGATTTGGCCGCAGAAAGGGTTGGACGGGCCGGAGCCGATCAGCAGCGGACGATCGTTGGAAAGGTCGAAGCGGCTGCCGTCGAATGCGTCCGACTGCGCCGTGCGCTTGCCGTTGATGTAAAGGCGCAGCTTGCCCCCGGCGTCGCGCACGGCGGCCACGTGCCGCCACTCCGTGCCAAGGTCGTCATCGTAGGAGACGCACTTGCCGGCCTCCCAACTGAACACGGTTCCCGCTCCCGTGGCGAAGTTGGCATTGGCCGTGCGCCCCTGGCAGGTGGACGTGCCTGCGTAGAGCCGGCCCTGGAACACCGTCAGGCAGGGCACGCGCATCCACGTGGGCAGGGCGTTCCCGCGGTAGTCGGGGTTGGGGACCAACCGCTTCAACAGTGTCCAGCGCGTGCCGTTCTCGTAGCGCCAGACCTCTGCCAGCGGGATCACGCCCGCGTAGAGCTTGCCATTGTAGGTCGTGAGTTCGTTGACTTCGTTGATCTTGAACTTGTCCGTCGGGACGCCAAGGACCCCGCAGTCAACCCAGTCCTTGTCCGCGCGATAGCGGAGCACACGGCCCACGGGCCAGGTACCGGCGTACAATGCTCCGCCGTAAACGCCGAACGTGTGGATCTGGTTAATGTCGGCCGCGTCGAACAGGCCGACGATCGGCCACTGCGACTGGCCGTCAAAGCGGTGGAGGGTCGTGTTCGCCGCGCCCCACAGCGCTCCGCCGAAGACCATCATGGAATGGAGCTTGGTGCCGGCGGCGATCTGGCCGCACCCCGTCCAGCGGCCGTCGCCGTCGAACCGGTAGATCTTCTGCTTGTCGTCGGCGGCGTAGAGCTTCCCTTTGTAGGAGGCAAGGGACATGACCCGGTAGCCTTCGCCGAACTGCCCGCAGTCGTGCCACCGCGTACCGCCCTCGTACCGATACACGTGGTTCGGGCCCGTAGCGCCGGCCCATGCTTTCTCCCAATCCCACGCGCCCGTGCCCACATAGAGGCTGCCCTCGTGGACCACGATGGAGTAGATGGAGGGCGTCCTCAAGTCCGGTGTGACCCGGCCGCAGTCCACCCACTTCCGGCCGCCGGCGTAGCGATAAACATGGCAGGCGTCCTTCGGGTCCTTGGCGTCGGCGATCCCGGTGTAGAGGTCGCCCTTGTAGGCGATCAGCGTGCTGATGAGCGGGTTGTCGGGCAATGGCCGCCCGCAATCGTTCCACGCGCCGGTCACGTTGTTGTCGATCCCGAAGAGCAAGTTGCGGGCGTCGCTCACAGAACTGTATCCCGGGGCGCTGGCGGTGACAGTGAGGTTCAGCCCCCGGCACGCCTCGGGGTCGTACTTGGTCACGATGTCGCCCGCCTGACCGGCGCCCGCCGCGCACCGCACCCAGGCCGACAGGGTGAAGTCGCTGCTGCCCAGCCCAAGTGCGGCTGCAGCCGGCACCTCGATATGTCCACCGGCGCCGTCGAAGGCTGCGGCATCGGGCGTCAGCACGGCGCCACGGTTTACGCCGTGGTGGTCGCCGCCGGAGGAGTCCATACAGTCGCCGCGCAACTCCCAGTGTCCGATCAGCGTAGGGTCGCGCGGGGCAGCGGTGACCACCCCGGAGGCCAGCAAGCCCGCAAGCCCACCGAGCACAATTGCGGCAGTTATGGCGGTTGTGTTCAAGCAATCGGAAGCGCGCACCAGTGCGTTCATGCCGCAAACCCTTTCACTGGCCCGGGGATTTTCTGTCCGCTTGTCGAGTAACGGGTTTGAGGCCGACCGGGGTCACCTGGATCAGTTGCGCCAGCAACGGCTCCTTCCGGTTCGCGTTCATGTAGGCGCACAAAACCACGTCGGGTTCGACTTCCACCAGGCAGCCCATCGCCCAGACGGGATAGTCAATCACCGTGCCCTCGTCCCAGTTCAGTCCGTCATCGCGGCTGACGTTGACGGAGTAATGCGGATAACGGTGCGCGCACACGATGGCGCCGGAGTGCGTGCGGACCAACGACTGGGCGTAACCGGGAAAGGTCGTGCGGGCCGCGGCATCCCACGTCGCACCGCTGTAGGGCGACCAGCACTGCCACATGGTCGGGCTGTAAATCGGGCGGATCAGCACCATGACCTGATTGCCGATGGCGACGCCCGTCGGCTCAGTCAAATCAAGCGAGCCGGGAAAATCGCCGCGCTTGGCACCCGTCCACGTGGGTTGATCCAACTCGATGGGCGCGGACCAGCTCTTACCGGCGTCAGTGCTGCGGATGACGAAGGCCTTGCAATGCGTGGCGCTCCAAGTGCGCACGTCCGTGAACTTCGCGCCTTCCTCCTTCACACCGCCGAGCAGGAACCGCAGCAGCGTGCCATCGAGCGTCTTCACCAGCGGGCCGTAAGGCACAAGATTCTTCGGTTGCTCCGGCCAGTTGGTCGCGACTTGCGAAGGCACCGGTTCGGACCACGTGTGGCCGTTGTCGGCGGATTCGGACATCAGAATTTCCGGGACCGGCTGCTTCACCTGATCCTGCGTGCGATAGACCATCACCATCAGGCGGGTCTTGGAGAAGCGGAACATCGTGCTGCCGTAATCGCCCACGGGGCCGAGCGAGGCTGGCAGTTCCACCGGCGCGTCCCAAGTGCGGCCTTTGTCGCGCGAGCGGACGAGGAGTTTGTCCGCCGCCAGCAGCACGTCGCCGTTCGGCGCCACACAGCCGCTGGGCATGTTCTCAGAGTTTAGCCCGACTGTGAACGCGTGGTTGGGAATCTGCGCCGCGTCGTTCCACTGCGGCGGCGAGATTTTCTTGCCGGCGACACGGACGTTGCGGAAGGCATACCAGCCGTAACCCGCCAGACCGACTGAGCCGCGCTTGAAGGTATCATCGGTCACGCTCAACGCGCGGCGGCCATCCACCCAGACCGTGATCTGCGGCCCACGGGCTTCCACCCGCACCTGATACCAGCGGTCGGTTTCGCTCGGCACGCCGGGCACAAGTTCCATCTTGAGGTTGCGGAGGTAGCCATCGCCATCCACTTTGGCGACGGCGGTCCAGAAATGTTTCGCCCGCAACTGCTGGCCGCCCCAAGGAAAATAGACGAGGTAAAAATGGTTGGCGTCGGTGGCGCGCAGAATCAAGCCGGCGCTGCCCGTGCCCGTCTCGCGGTAGTCGCCGTTGAACTCAAACTCCGCCGTGAGGTCGCTAAAAGCCTCGGCTTTGGAAAACGCCCGGCTGTGCAGGTTCTTTTTGTCCGGCGGGCGGATGATGCCCTCGGCACTCTCAGTCCACGGGCCACCGAGGAAGCTCCAGTTGTGGCCATCTCCGATTTTCAGTTTCACAGCGGGCGCGTCCGCACTGCGCCGGCCCGGCGACGAGCCGATTTTCTGTTTGCCCACCTGCTTGATCCAATTGGCCGTCCACGCGACGGCTTCCGGGTCGTTCTTGATCGTCAGGAAAACAATGCCTTGGATGCGTCCCTCGTGCGCGAGTTTCAGCGCCGTCTCGCATTGCTGTTGCAGCAGGTCCGGCGGCATCTTTCGTCCTTCGCCGTAGTCGTAGAGATAGAGGCCGAGCACGATGGGCTTGGTGGGAAATTCTCGCTCGCAATGGGCGACATTTTTTTCCAAGTCAACAATGTCCCGCGCGTGCCAGGTCCAGAGTTGGATCACGTCGAGTTCTTTGATGTAGTCGTTGATGCCGGGGCGGCCGAGGCTCATCGTATAGACCACGCCGCCGAGCTTCACTGCGCGATACTTGTCGGGCAGCAATTCGCGGATTTGCCGGATGTGTTCAGGCTTGAAACCGTGATCAATGCCGATGGTGCTCATGTCGTCGAGCAACACGCCCTCGATTTGCGGATACCGATCCACCAACCGGCGGACCTGCGCCATCCGCTGCTGATAGACGAATGGCCGTCCCTCGCCCGAGCCGTCGGCGGAGATTTCCCAGACCAGGCGTGGATGTGCGGCGACCTCCTGAGTTTGGCGGTCAGCCTCCTGGTCGTCGTTGGGGACGCCATTGCCCGCCAGCACCACGTTCGGCACGCCGAGCAATTGAGCACGTTGGGCGGGACTGGCCTCGGCGAAGCTGGCGACGGTGTGTTTGCCTGCCTTGGTCATCTCCGGATTGCCCCAAACCCAAAGCAGGTCGCGGATGGTCTTGGGTTTGGTTGGTTCCGTTGGCCGTGGCTCACGCCCCTGCGCGAAGCTGCGGCACGCGCTTCCGCCCAGCATCACCGCCAGGACAAAGAATGTCGTAATTGGAATTGAGTGCGTTTTCATATCATCAATTTCAGTCCTCAAACATCAGCGCGAACAGCTTCGCCTGATCCAGGCGAAAGCGCAGCATCAGCGGTTTGCCTTTTTCGATGCCGGTTGTTTCGTTCGCTTTCCATTTAACGAGGGCGGAAGGTTGATCGCCGACCGTGGCAATCGCGTTGTCGAAGCTGCGACCGCTGATCGGCGCGCCCTGCGCATCGGCGACTTCAACGAGGATGCTCCCGCCGCGCTTGGTCTCGGCGTTCAGGCGCAGTTTCGTGCCCGGAGCAAGAATGATGGCCGTGGCGAATTCGCCGCGTTGCGTGGCTTCCAGTGCGATGATTCTTCCTTTCGGCCAGATCGCGTAGCCGGTGGCGAAGCGCCACTGTCCGCGCGGATATTTGTGCGGAAAATTGTAGCCGGTGTAAGGCAGCGCGAAATCGCCATTGGCCAGTTCGAGGAGATTCGGTTGTGCGAAGAGGCAACCACCGTCCCATTCGCCATAGCTGGCCGTGTCGAGCACCGGATTCCCAAAGAGGAAATGCCAATTCAAGCCGTCATCGCTCGCGGCCAGCTCAATCGAAGTGCTGTCGTTGCTGGTGTGCCAGACCGCGGGAAACAACACCGGCTGATCCGTGCCGGGAATCGTCGTCTTGCAGTTGGTGTAATAGACGTCGTCGGGCAAACGTTCCGGTCCCGGTTCCAGAACCACCTTGGACAAGGGAAATTTTCGGAAATCCGCGCTTTCAGTCCGGCCAATCGCGCGGCGGCCGATGCCGTAAGCGTCGCCGCCCCACCAGACGACTTGTTCCTTGTCACCCGGTTCCATCGCACGCGGCTGGACCGAATAGTTGCGCGTGAACATCACGTATTTTCCCGCGCGCTCGTCGTAGTAGGCGATCACCTGCGTGTCGCTGTGCTCAACGACCAGCGGGTCGGGCAACAGTTGCCAGCGCAAACCATCCGGCGACACCGCGCCGCGAATCGCATACACGTGCCCGACATCCTTGCGGATCGCATCCGGACGCCACGCGTCGGGACGTTCCTTGCGGAAGCGCTCGAACGCGGCGTGGTCAATCGTTTCGAGGCTCACCCATTTGTAACGTTCCTCGGCGGGCGCCGACGGATCGTTGAAAACCGTTCCGGACGTGAACGAGAGCAGATTGTTTTTCCGGCTGCCCGCGAATTCCACGAAGTCGAATTCCGGCCGTTTCCAGTTCACGCCGTCGTCCGACTCGAAGTAGCAAAAATATTTTCGCCCGGTTGCGTCCGCGCAGCCGCCCCAGGCACGGAACCGATTGCCGTCGCGGAGAATGGTCCCCAGGGAAACGCCCTGGGCCTCCCACGGTTTCTCCGGTTTGATGATCGGCCCGCGCCGTTGAGCCGGCTGCGCCACGATGCGGATGCCGGTGGGATGATCCCGCTTCTGGAGATTGGCCCCGAAGGCATCTTCGGAACCGGCAACCGTGACGTTCGCCCCGCTCTGGTTGATCCACGCAAAGCTGCCGGGACGAACATATCGCCACGTGGCAAAGACAATCCTATTTCCCGCCACCGTGTAAGGTTCACCCGAGGAAGGCGGCGAAACCGGGTGATCGGCGAACAAGGTTCTCGGCGCAAGGAATAGGCAGGCCGCAGCAAAGCACTTGAATTGGCTTGGATGAAATTTCATGACTGGCTGTTATCGCGCTTTCTAGTTTTTCTGAAATGAATCTCTGAAATTTTTCATTCGGGGCAGTTCGCTCTACGGCATCTCGCCCATTCACACTCCCGCCGCGTTCGCGACATGTGATTGCTCGGTCATCCAACGGTCACGCAGCGTTGGCTTCACGCGGAGGATGGCGTTCTCGGGAGTGATGGTCAACTCCGGCAGTTCTCCGACCGTTGTCGCCCCAACATGCGATATAAAACCGGAATTGTGCTGGAAAGCATTTTTCTTGTCCCAAGGTTTTTGCCCGTGTATCCAACGGTCCATGCAGGAAAAGCAAATTCCCATCAGTAATCGGAGGAAACGCGACAAGGCGAAATCCGGGGCGCGTATCTCGTCGCATCAGATTGTTGCGTGTGCGTTGCTCCTGTGCGGCGCGACTGCGTCCGCCGCTCGCGTGGACGCGATCGAGATCGTCCGTGACGGGTGCGCGCTCGCGGTCATCGTCTTGAAGCCTGGCGCACACGCTATGGAACAGGAGGCGGCCGACGACCTCCGATGGGCCGTGCGCGAGGCGACCGGCGTGACGCTTGATGTTGTGTCCGAAGCACCGGTCGCCGGCGAACGGACGCCGATCCGAATCGGATCACAAGCGGGCCTTCCAGCGGACACGCCGTATGACGGCGGCGTGGTGCGAGCCGGCGGCGGCGAGGTCGAGATCGTAGGGGCGACGCCCGCCGGGGTGGCCAACGCCGTCGCGACCATCCTCATGGAGGACTTCGGCGTCCGCATGTACTACCCCGAGCCGCAATTCACGATCGTGCTGAAGTCGAAGAGCCTGCGCATTCGAGCACGAACCGTTGCCCCGCAATTTGCCTACCGCCTCTGGTCCGGCCTCGTTGGACGAGACGCTGCCGCTTATGTCCGGCGAAACCGGCTCACCGATGGCCGCATTCCGATCCGTCACCACGGCTTCGGCCACAATCTCGCCTCGATCATCTCCGTCGCCAAGCACGGCCAGGAGCACCCCGAGTACTTCGCCCTCCGCAGCGGCGTGCGGCAGCTCCGGGGCAGCGACTCCGGCGACACGGCGCAGCCCTGCTTTACGAACCCCGACGTCGTCCGGTTGAGCATCGAGGCCGCGCGCCGCTGCTTCGATGAGAACCCGGCGCAGGACACGTTTTCTCTCTGCGTCAACGACAACTCGCGGTACTGCCAGTGCGACACGTGCGCCGCCCTGGACACGCCGTACCGCAACTTGCCCGTCGGGCGGCAGTTCTCCGAAAGCTACTTTGACTACGTCGCGAAGGTCGCCGAGGCCGTCGCGCAATCGCACCCCGGTCGCTACCTCGGCGTCTTTGCCTACTGGAATGTCGAGCAGCCGCCGCGAAACCGCGCGCGCCTGCCGGACAACGTGATTGTCGCCTTGACGCTCGACATCCTGCAGCACTACGACCCGGCCTACCGCGACAAGGATCGCGTGCTGATCCGCACTTGGAACGGCTACACGAAGAACCTGCACACGTACGTTTACTACGGTCTCGGCTGGTTCACGCCGCGGATGTCACCGCGCCTGGCGGTCGAGGACCTGCGGTTCGCCGCCCAGAACGGCGTGCGGGCAATCTACTGTGAGTCGTATCCGTTCTGGGCCTGGTGCGGGTCGATGCACTATGTGGCGGCGCGGCTTCAATGG
>CAYIOH010000086.1:0-10613 GCA_964364975.1 uncultured Bifidobacteriaceae bacterium | reverse complement strand
AAGTTGGTAGCGGTGATTGCAGCCTATCTCGATGTTGTGCCGTCAACATGCCCATAAAACAAAATGAGTCTCATCCCAAAAATCTGCTCTTGCAGGCACAGCATCGCATCCTCACTGGCGTGCCAAGACCTGGCAACGTAAGAGCGGTGGTCACGACTGTCAGTGGAACAAGTTTCAGGTTCTGGGCAGCCGTCAGGTCGAGCTTCGTGTCAGTGCTGCCGCACTTCGGACAACGTGCCGAGAATATTCTGAACTTCGGCGGACGCTTCCGTTTCATGTGCGACGCACGAATGACGGATAACGTCCCAGATCAGGCACGCCGGGCCAATGGTGTCCGACTTGAAACAGATGCGTCCACCCGACGTTGCCTGCATCTGGTTTGTTGGACGGTGTCTTCATCTGGATCCAAGTCCGCTCACCACAGCCATGACTACTCCGGCAACGCCAATGAGCCAATACAATAACACAAGCGCGATGAACGCCCGTGGGCGGTCGCTGTATCTGATCTGCCAGCCAAGCCAAGGATTAAAAACGCTCAGAGTGACCTTGGACACCGTGGATGCAAGAGCCAGCAATACAAACACTCCACCGAGAATCAGGCCAACCAGCCACATCAATGAATCGTCGTGCGTGTTCACGCGTGCTCCGTCCAACAGTAAGTTAACCACAAACTTCGCAGCCTATCTCGCTTCATGGTTTTGACGTTGCGTCTGGCAAAATAGTTTGTTCAGAGAAAGTTGCGCGGAAAACTGGCTCGCAACACCGACCCACAAAGGCCACAAATCGGTGACTTCATTGCTTCAATTCCAAATCCTCCGGCTTCAGGCCGGGCTTGAACTTGCCAAAGCCGAACCAGTTCGGTTTGTATTCACCCACATAGTCCACGTTGGCATTCACAGGAATTTTTCTCTCGCGGCCCACGGCCCAGTAGCAGGCGTTCACAATCAACCGGCGCAACCCAACGCTTTCCAAATCCACCGCCGCGCCTATCGTCGTGGTGACGATCTGCGAGGTCTTGCCTTTCTCGCCGGTGTAATCGCGCAGCCAGACGAGCGGCATCATGGGGTCGTTTTTCTGGCCTGCGACCGGTCGGTCCGTGGAGTTCATGCCGCTGAGCACTTCTCCCCACACGAGCACCTGGGCGTCCTTCGGCAGATGCACGACGCCGTAAACGTCGGTCGGCCCCCAGATGTCCGTTGCGCCGCGCAGGATGGGGTGGGATCTGAACTCGTCGTTGATGGCTCCGCGCGCACTCTCCTTGCCGTGGTTGCCGTGGTGGTTCACCCACGTTTCGCCGAGAACCTGCTGGCCAAAGCCGCCGGGCCATTCCTTATTCCTCCAATCGAAGCGCGCGTAAGCACTTTGCTTGTTTTGGTCGTAGGCGAACGCGTGCGTGCTCGTGCGCAGGGCGATGATGGGCTTGCCGCGATTCAGATAATCCACGAAATGCTTCATCTGCGCATCCGGCAATTCGCGGAAGCGCAGCAGCATCACGCACAAATCCGCCGAGTTCAGCGCCTCCATGCCGGGGATGTTGTTCTGGATGAGCGGGTCAATCGTGCCGTTGGTGGGATTAATGGAAAACAGCACCGTGCATTTGAATCCGTGGCGAAAGGCGAGAATCTTCGCCAGCATCGGCAGCGCCTCCTCGGAGCGATACTCCTCGTCGCCGCTCAGGAAGACGATGTGCTTGCCTTTGCCCGGACCGCGCTTGCCTTTGTAAACGGCGCAATCTTTGGCGAGGGCTGCACCGGCGAAGGCGAGCAGAAGGGTGGCGATTAAAGTCGAGGATCGTAATCTTGTCATCATGCGCGGAGTATCAAACGGCACCAGTGGAACTGACAACACGAAAAGCGCGCCATCCCCCTCCCAGAGGTTTTCGCTCTTTCCTTGAAAAGAACCGTCTGGCTGTCATTCTTCCTCCCGGACAAAGTGTGCCGCCATGGGCGCAAGCGTTTGGAAGCTGGCGGCGGCACAGGAGACTTGAATAATGTCATACCGAGCCTGGTTTCAGTGCATCAATCCGCAATGCGGAGCCACCTATCCGCTCAACTCCATCGTCTATCACTGCACGCGTTGCGACTCGCTCCTTGAGGTGCAGCACGATCTCAAGGCGCTCGCCCGTCGCGATGCCAAGGGGTGGATGAAACTTTTCGAGGACCGCTACAAGAGCAACCAGTGGCCCTACGGCTCGGGCGTCTGGGGCAAGAAGGAATGGATTCTCCCCGAAATCAAGGACGACAACATCGTCTCACTCTACGAGGGTAGCACGAATCTCTTTTGGGCCGAGCGCTTCGGGAAGATCGTGGGCGTTGACGACCTGTGGCTCAAACTGTGTGGCAACACCCACAGCGGCTCGTTCAAGGACCTGGGCATGACCGTGCTCGTCTCGCAGGTCAAGCAGATGATCTCCGAAGGCGCGCCCATCAAGGCGGTCGCCTGCGCTTCGACCGGCGACACCTCGGCGGCGCTGGCGACGTATTGCGCGGCGGCGGGCATCCAGTCCATCGTGCTCCTGCCGCGCGGCAAAATCTCCATCGCGCAACTGGTCCAACCCATTTCCAACGGCGCGCTCGTGCTATATCTGGACACGGATTTTGACGGCTGCATGAGGCTGGTGCAGGAAATCACGAAAGACGAAACGCTTTACCTGGCCAACTCGATGAATTCCCTGCGCGTGGAAGGCCAGCAGACGGTCGGCATTGAAATCGTGCAGCAGTTTGATTGGGAGGCGCCCGACGTCATCATCATTCCCGGCGGCAACCTCGGCAACGTCTCCGCGCTTGGCAAGGGTCTGATGATGATGAAGGACCTCGGCCTGATTGCGAAGCTGCCGCGCATTGTGGTCGCGCAGGCTGAACGGGCCAATCCGCTCTATCGCGCCTACCTCCGCAACTTCGATGGCTTCGAACCGATGCAAGCGCAGAAGACCCTGGCCAGCGCCATTCAGATCGGCAACCCGGTCAGCTTCGCAAAAGCGGTTCGCACGCTGAAACAGTTCAACGGCATCGTGGAGCAGGCCACCGAGGAGGAGCTGGCCGATGCCGCGGCGCTGGGCGATCGCACCGGGATGTTCAATTGTCCGCACACCGGCGTGGCGCTGGCGGTGTTGATCAAGCTGCTGAAGGCGGGGAAGATTGACAAATCCGAGCGCGTGGTCGTGATTTCGACCGCGCACGGTTTGAAGTTTGTTGAAATGAAGGTCAAATACCATCAGAAGGAACTGGAATTTCCGTGCCGGCACGCGAACCAGCCGATTGAACTGCCCGCCCGCCTTGACGCGGTGAAAGACGCGCTCAAGACGGCGCTCGCGGAAAGGAGACGGTTCGATGTCTAAACGTTTGAATGTCCGCAAGCGAATGCCCGAATGGGTGTCATTACTCCCGACTAACCCGTTTTCGGAATTGGCTGGCAACCGATGCGTTGGTGGTGATCGCCAGACAGAAATCTTCCGCACCGGCTGCGATGGCGACGACATTGCTCAAACCTTTCGGGACGATTACAAGGTAACGATTATACGCCATGCAACCCCAAGCGACCACACTCCCGTCTTTTTTGAGCGCCAAGCTGTATCCACGCCCGGCGGCAATGGATACAACATTGTTTAAAACCTGTCCTCCAATTCTGACTTGGCCCGCCGAATAATGTGAAAAACCTGGAGAATAATTCGTCGTAGGTACTCCAGTTGCCTCACCGAATTCGTTCAATCCCCAGCCGACGATAGTGCCATCGCTTTTAAGCGCCAAAGTGTAGCCTTGTCCCACAGAAACGGCCACCACATTGCTCAAACCTGCGGGAGGAGTCGCGTCTTTGTATTCCGTCTCGCTCCCCCAGTGCCCAACCGTGCCGTCACGCATTAGTGCAACGCCTCTTGTGCCGTAACCGCCTGGACCGACAGAGATGGCAACGATATTGGACAAGCCATTCACCTGAATCAATTGCCCGTATTCGTGGCTGAATGGCTGGCTCGCCCAGCCGACAATCGTCCCGTCACGTTTGAGCGCCCAACTGTAACCCCACTCCGCAGCGATCCCCGCTATGTTCGTCACTCCGGCTGGAACGTGATTCTCTCCCCATGTGACAACCGTTCCGTCCTTCTTGAGTGCCAGACTGAATCCTCTGCCAGTAGCTGTCGAAACAACGTTGCTCAAAACCCGGCCGTTGATTACTACGACTCCATTCGTCACGTCCAAGTCTGAAGTTTTGTAGCCCAATGCCATGCCAAGAAAGTTGGCTCCCCAGCCGAAAACTGTGCCGTCGTTTCTTAGCGCAAGACTGTGGCCGGTTCCCGCGCTAATGGCCACAGCATCGCTCGCAACTTGTCTGGGAGGCGTGGCAACATCGAGAGCGCCATTAAATCCCCATTGTATCACGTACCCCCGAGCAGAAGCGGCGAAAAGAATTTGCGGCAGCGAAAGAACGCAGCACAACCAGAATGTTGGTCGCATCGTTTTCATATTGGATTTCATTGCGCTGTCTTCATTCTTTCCTCAAGCGTTCTTTAAGACAGGTCCCCAAAAAGCAACCTATGCAACTCATACTACTACCGCGAACGCGGTCAACATAAATTGCATAAAATTCATTCACAGGCTTCTACCGACTTTTGCCAAGCACAATTCTTGGGTCCCAATATTTTCCGTTGCGTGGCAGGCAGTCTATGATAGTTTCTGCGCCACTTTTTCTGAAAAATGAGAATTGCTGTTCCTAGGGAAACACATCCGGGCGAAACGAGGACGCCGTTGACCCCCGAGAGCGTCGTCAAGCTCGTCAAACTCGGCGCGCAGGTGGAGGTCGAGGCCGGCCTTGGCCTGGGCAGCGGGCACGCCGATACCGCTTACACCACCGTCGGCGCAACCGTGACGCAGGATCGCAAGACCTTGTTAAGTTCGGCGGACATGGTTTTGCGCCTGCGCAAGCCGCCGGTGGAGGAAATCTCCCTGCTCAAGGCCGGCAGCGTTCACGCGAGCCTGCTGGATCCGTTCAACGAGAAGGATTTGATCCAGAAACTGGCCGAACGCAACGTCAGCGCCATCAGCATGGAGCTGGTTCCTCGCACAACCCGCGCGCAGAAAATGGACGTGCTGTCGTCGCAGGCGAACCTGGGCGGTTACGCGGCTGTGATTCTCGCGGCGCAACATTCGCGGAAGATTTTTCCCATGATGACCACCCCGGCGGGCACGATTCAGCCGGCGAAGGTTTTCATCATCGGCGCGGGGGTCGCGGGGCTTCAGGCCATTGCCACGGCGCGCCGGCTCGGCGCGAAGGTGGATGCCTACGACACGCGGGCGGTCGTGGAGGAACAGATCAAATCGCTGGGCGCGCGGTTCGTGAAGATTGACGTCGGCGAAACCGGCCAGACCAAGGACGGTTATGCCAGGGCGTTGACCGAGGAACAGATCAAGAAACAGCGCGACGCGATGAAAAAAGTCTGTGCCGATTCCGACGTGGTCATCGCCGCCGCGCAGGTCTTTGGCCGCCGCGCGCCGATTCTGGTCACGGCGGAAATGCTCGATGCGATGAAGCCGGGCAGCGTGGTGGTGGACCTGGCGATTGAAACCGGCGGCAACGTCGAGGGCGCGGTTTATGACCAGGTGGCCGACCGCAAGGGCGTGAAGATCGTGGCGCTGGCCAATCTGCCGGGACGCGTGCCGGTTCACGCCAGCCAGGTCTATTCAGCCAACCTGACGAGCCTGGTGGAAGAATTCTGGGACAAAACCACGAAGCAGTTTGTCCTCAAGCTCGACGACGAAATCATCAAAGGCTGCCTCGTCACGCACGGCGGCAGGATCGTCAACGAGAAGCTGGCGCCGGCCAAGACCAACTGAATTTATGAGCGTTGAAATCCTGACCTTCTTCATATTTGTTTTGTCCATCTTCCTGGGCTTCGAACTGATCTCCAAAGTGCCTTCGATGCTGCACACACCGCTGATGTCCGGCACGAACGCCATTCACGGCATCATTTTGCTGGGTGGCATGCTGGTGCTGGCCGGCGCCGAGAACACGCTGGCACACGTGCTGGGATTCGTCGCGGTGGTTTTTGGTTCGGCCAACGTCTTCGGCGGCTTCATGGTCACCGACCGGATGCTCCAGATGTTCAAGAAGAAGAAGAAATGAGTTCCACCTTTGCCATCATATTCATCGCGGTCGCGGCTTCGTTCATTCTTGGAATCAAGCTGCTGGGTTCGCCCAAAACAGCGCGGCTGGGCAACCTGTTGGCGGCGTTCGGCATGCTCGTCGCCATCATTGCCACTGTGCCCTTGATGCAGGGCGTGCGCTCCGAACCCGTCCCGCACGGTCAAACGCTGAATTACATCCTCATCGTCGTCGGGATCGTGCTGGGCCTCATCGCCGGCGCGGTCGGCGCCTACTCGGTCAAGATGACGGCCATGCCCCAAATGGTCGCCCTGTTCAACGGCGTGGGTGGCGGTGCGGCGGCGCTGGTGGCGACACTGGATTTCCTGGAGCGCACTTCCAGCGGCGTGGAAACGTCGAAGTTCTTCATGGTCGCCATTCTGTTTGCGACGCTCATCGGTTCACTTTCGTTCACCGGCAGCATCATCGCGTTCGCCAAGTTACAGGGTTATTTCGACAAACCAGTCACCTTCCCGGGACAGAATTTCGTCAACGGCCTCGTGCTGGCGGGCATCGTCGGCTTGTTCGTTTATCTGACGGGCTGGAGCGCGAACACAACCTTGTTTAGCGTGATGTTCGTCCTGGCGCTGGTGTTCGGCGTCGCCATGGTCATGCCCATCGGCGGCGCGGACATGCCTGTCGTCATCTCGCTGTTGAACTCCTTCACCGGCTTGGCCGTCGCGGCGGACGGCTTCACCCTCAACAACATTTCGATGATCGTTGCCGGAACGCTCGTCGGCTCTTCGGGCACGCTGCTGACCTTGCTCATGTGCAAGGCTATGAACCGTCCGGTCACCAATGTCCTTTTTGGCGCGTTCGGTTCGACCACGGCCGCTGCGGGCGGCGGCGCTTCTGCCGACGGCCGTTCCGTCAAACCGATTCAGGCCGATGAAGCGGCCATGCTGCTCGGCAACGCCAGCCAGGTGGTCGTTGTGCCCGGTTACGGCATGGCCGTCGCGCAGGCGCAACATCAGGTCCGCGAGCTGGCCGATGAACTTGGCAAACGCGGCATTGAGGTCAAATTCGCCATCCACCCGGTGGCCGGCCGCATGCCCGGCCACATGAACGTGCTGCTGGCTGAAGCCAACGTGTCTTACGACCAGCTTTGCGAAATGGAAGTCATCAACCCCTCGATGGACCGCGTGGATGTCTGCCTCGTCATCGGTGCCAACGACGTGGTCAATCCCGCCGCGCGCGAGGACAAGACCAGCCCGATTTACGGCATGCCCATCATTGACGCGGACAAGTGCGCGACGACCATCGTGATGAAGCGCTCGATGGCGGCAGGCTTTGCCGGCATCGAAAATCTCCTGTTCTACAAGGACAACACGCGCATGCTTTTCGGCGATGCCAAGGTGTCCCTCCAGGCGCTGGTGGCACAAGTGAAGGCGAACTGACGGGCAACAATCTGGCGGCGATAAATTATGAGCAGACGGTGCAAATTTCCACGTTCAGTCGGTATCATCGTTGCTGACAACGTTGCCGCTTTCGAGTAAAAGCATATTACATATGCCGCACGGAACCTCGTGGACCGCCGACGAAGATCGGCTATTGGGCACCATGACCGATCAGGTCCTGGCACAACGCCTGGGCCGTTCACGGCAGGCGGTGACCTTGCGCAGGCACACATTGCGCCTCCCGCCATTTCAACCTCACCGTCGGCCCTGGAAACGGATGGAAGAAGAACTGTTGGGCACGATGCCGGATCGGCGGCTGGCGCGGCGCTTGAAGCGGAGTGTCGAGAGTGTGGCGGCGCGCCGGGTTGCCAAGCGCATTCCCATTTTCAATCCCAAGAAGCACCGGTGGAAACCTGCCGACGATAAACTGCTGGGCGAGCGGCCCGACGCGCACGTGGCGATGCTCCTGGGAATCAGCAAGCTGGCGGTCCATCACCGCCGACGCCGGCTCGGCATTGCGCCGCGCGGCGCGAGAAAATTCGCGCCGACGACGCCCTGGCAAACCGAGGAAGATTCGCTGCTGGGCACCGCCCCGGATACAGAGGTGGCCCGCCGACTGAGGCGGTCCGTGGCCAACGTGAGCCGAAGAAGACGTCATCTGGGAATCCAACCCCATGGCCACCACTGGACGCCAGATGCCGATGCGCTGCTGGGGAAGATGCGGGACAAGAAACTGGCCGCCCGCCTGGGCTGCACCGTCAAAGCGGTCTGCCGACGACGCGAACGACTTGGTATTCCGGCTTGGCGGAAAAGATCCAAAGATAGTGAAGCGAGGGCCTGAACCGGCCCGCTGCGGCGAGGTCCTGGTCGCTCCGCTCGGAACTGCGCGTCGCCCATCGCGCTTTTGCTGACTGACACCGCCGAGGTTTTCGGGTAAAAGCCACGCATGCCGCACGGAACCTCATGGACTGCCAACGAAGATCGGCTGCTGGGAACCATGTCTGATCAAGACCTGGCCCGACAGTTGAGTCGTTCCTGCCGGGCGATCAACGTACGCCGACACCAACTACATATTCCGATCTTTCAGTCCCGGCGCCGGCCTTGGACTCAAGCCGAAGAGGCACTGCTGGGCACAATCTCGGACCGCCGGTTTGCACAGCGATTCAAGCGCAGCGTCCGGAGTGTGATCGTGCACCGGTGCGAGAAAGGTATCCCCCTGCTGAAGCGTCTCAAGCACCGCTGGACAGCCGCCGACGATAAACTGCTCGGCGCGCGTCCGGATGCGCAGATTGCGCTGTTGCTCGGCCTCACCACGCTGGCAGTCAGCCGTCGCCGCCAACGGCTGGGGATACCGGCGCCCCGGTGAGATTTCCTGCCGCGACACACTCAACGCTTCCAGGATCTCAATCCTGATTTTGTCGGCCACTGTTCGGTCGTTCCCCTGCGCCCACGTGAAGCCATTTGCAACTTCACCAACGCAGTTCCCAAGTTTGAATGCGGCGTGGCTTGAAGACGGCTTGCCGTTCAAAAACTCCCGGTTTGCCGGACGAGAGCGGCAACGTCAGTTTCTCTGACGCTTCGCCATCGCCGGGGCTTGTCTCGCACACGATTTTCCTGGCGCGGATGCCGTACGCAACGAGGTCGAAGCGGACCGTGGCGGTCACCGGTTCGTCGCTCACGTTGGCGAAGAGCATCACCAAGCGCTTCGCCTTCGGCATCTGCCAGGCTCCGGTGAACACCGCGTCGTTCGTGATCCACCAATGGCCCGACCATTTCCAATCGGCTTTCACGGTGGGGACATTGCCGATGAGCTTCGGCGGGCGCGCCATTTCGCCGGCGTAGAAATAGCGATTGATCTGCGAGCGCGCAATCACGACCCGCTTGAAGAATTCCGCGTTTTCCTTCTCCTTGATGATGCCCGGATCCAGCCAGCCGATCTGTTCGCCAAAGACGAGTTGTTGCGCCGCCTTCATCCGCAACGCGAGGTCCTTCGTTTCGCCGCCGCCATAGGCCCGGCCAAACATCTGCACGGTGCCGCCATAGACGGCCGGGAACGCCGGCACTTGTCCGTCGCGCTGCCACGTCCAGGTGAGATAGCCATCGAAGCCGCGGATGAAAGGCTCGCCATTGCACTCGGTGGTGAGCATGGCCCCACGCGGCATGGCGCGGCGGATGTCCTTGAGCATTTTCCAGTAGCCTTCGTTCCACCAATGTCCCCCGCCCAGCGGATGGCCGTGTGTTGCGTCCATGCACAGCATGGGCGTCGCGGCGGCCACCTGGTCAATATAGACCGCGCTCGCGCCGACTTCTGTCAGCAACCGCAACACGAGGTTGCTGACGGTCTGCTGCCAACGCGCCGTCGCCGGGCACATCACGGCCAGGCGCACCTTCTCGCCGTTGGATTCCTTGCTGGCGTAGGTTTCGATGTAAAGTTGGCCGTCCTCCTTCTTGCTCGCGGCCGGCAGGCCCAGGCGGGAGAACTGCCAGTCGTTTGTGCCCTGGTCGTGCGTGTCCCAGAGCCGCCCGTTGATGTAAGGCATGACGAAGATGCGCGACCGTTGCAACTCACGGACGCCCTCGGCGAAATTTGGTTTGGCCGGGAAATAGTGGGGATAGTCGTTGTCGCCCGGAATCTCATGCCAGACGTACCAATGGAATCCGACCGGCACGCCGAGGAACTTCTGGAATTCCTCGACCTTGGTGACGCATTCTTCCGCCGTGCCGGCGGTCTGGGCCCAGACATTCAATTCGCGCATCCACAACGGCGTGTCGGCACGGCCCTCGGCGGTGAGGGGTGGCCACCACTTGGCTTCCTTGCGCGCCCACGCCTTGTAAATCTGCGCGGCATCGAACCAGTCTCCGCGCAGCAATTGCCACACGCCTTCGCCGCTCAGCACGAAATCATTCCCGGCCCGGCCCATGTCCGGCGCCGGATGATCGAACTTCATCCGTACGCTTTCGAGGCCGGGATCGCGATGCAACACGATCTCCTTCCGGCTGCCCCACGGATCGTGCATGGCGACGTAAAGCCCGGTCGGATGCTCGCCCTCGCGGTAAGCGGCCATGAATTGCATCGTACACCAG
>CAYIOH010000085.1:0-10714 GCA_964364975.1 uncultured Bifidobacteriaceae bacterium | reverse complement strand
CCGATCCCGCGCCGTGGTGGAACGCCAAGCTCGTGCTCTCACACGCCCGCGAACGCGGCACATTCCTCCAGCCGCCGCCGAATCCGCCCTTCTTCTTCGGCGACTACGCTTCCGAAACCGTCGCTTACCGCGACCAGGTTGATTTCCAAAACATTTTCACGCCCGCGGACGGCCACAAGATTCTCGTTGGCGGCACGTTCGAAGATGCGTCGGCGGATTACACCGACAACTACAGCGCATTCGACCGCAGCGTGAACACCCGCTCCGCCTACGCGCAATACGAGTTCACGCCGCACACCCGCGTGACGCTTACCGCCGGTGGACGCGTGGACGACTCCGACGCGTTTGGCACGCACGGCACGTATCGCTTCGGCAGCCGCTACACCGTGCCGCGCGCCGAGACGATCCTGCGCGCGAACGTCGGCACCGGTTTCCGCGCGCCGAGCATTACACAGCTTTACTATCCCGGCTTCAGCAACCCGGATTTGAAGCCGGAGGAAAGCCTCGGCTGGGACGTAGGCTTCGAGCAACCGCTGGCGAAGGAAAAGCTCCACGTCGGCGCGACGTTTTTCCACAACGACTTCGATCAACTCATCGCTCCCGCCGGCTTCTCGCTCACGAACGTGAACCGCGCGCGCACGCTCGGCATCGAGGCCTTCGTCAGTTGGATGCCGCTGACCAACCTCACCCTGCGCGCCGCCTACACGTGGCTATACGCCGAAGACCTGACCAGCGGCGACCGCCTGATTCGCCGGCCCGAGCATCGCGGCAACTTCTCGGCGAACTACGCCTTCCTGCCGGGACTCTCCGCCAACCTGAACCTCGCCGTCGTTGGCGAGCGCTCTGACTCCTACTTCGACAACACCACGTTCGCCACCACGAAAGTCCGCGTGCCCGCCTACACCAAGCTGGACCTCGCGTTGCGCTGGCAGGCCACGAAGCACTTCGAGGTTTACGCCCGGGCGGAGAATTTGCTTGATGAGGATTACGAAGAAGTCTTCGGCTTCCCGGCGCTGGGAAGATTCCTGGGGGCGGGCGTGATCGCACGGTTTTAGCGAACGGAGCGCGGCTGTCTCAGCCGCGCTCTGGTTTTTTTACGCCCCGATCTGACGCTTGATCGTTTCGGCGATTTGTTGCGACCACTTTTTCAACACGGCGTTGTCACGACCTTCGATGAGCAGCCGCGCCTTCGGCTCGGTGCCGGAGTAGCGGAGAAAAACCCGGCCGCCTTGCGCCTTCACTTCGGCCTCGGCCTGCGCGACAAGTTGCGTCACGCCTTCGAGTTCCTCGAACGGTTTCTTCTCGCGCACGACAATGTTGGTGACAAGTTGCGGGAAACGCACCCAGCAGTTGGCAAGCTGGCTAAGCGGTTTGTCTGTGGCACGCATGATGCGGAGCACTTGCAGCGCCGCCACCAGGCCGTCGCCCGTGGTGCTGAAATCGCGAAAAATCAGGTGGCCGCTTTGTTCGCCGCCAAAGTTGAATCCGCCGCGCAGCATTTCATCAATCACGCGCTTGTCGCCCACGTCGGCGCGAAGCACCTTCCCGCCCGCCGCCACGATGGCCGCATCCAGACCCGCGTTGCTCATCGTGGTCGCGACCAGTGTCTTTCCCGTGAGCGCGCCCCGCGCCAGCAGGTCGAGCGCTGCGATGGCCATGATGTCGTCGCCGTCAATCAACGCGCCGTTCGCGTCGCACAGCAGCACGCGGTCGGCGTCGCCGTCGTGGGCGATACCGAGGTCGGCGCGGAACTCGCGCACGCGCTGGCAGAAGTGCTGCGGATGCATCGAGCCGCAATCCTTGTTGATGTTCTTCCCATCCGGTTGATTGCCAAACACCATCACGTCCGCGCCCAGTTCGCGCAGCACGCAGGGCGTGGACTTGTAACCGGCGCCGTGCGCGCAATCCACCACGATGCGCACGCCATCCAGTGTCATGCCGCGCGGGAAGCTGGCTTTCGCAAATTCGATGTAACGGCCCAGCGCGTCGTCAATGCGCACCGCCTTGCCAATTTCCTCGGCGGTGGGCCGGATGTGCTCGATCTCGCCGCTGAACACGAGGTTCTCGATTTCGAATTCGATCTTGTCGTCGAGCTTGTAACCGTCCGCGCGGAAAAACTTGATGCCGTTGTCGGCGTAAGGATTGTGCGACGCCGTGATGACCAGGCCCGCGTCGGCGCGCAGGCTGCGCGTCACGTAAGCCACGCCCGGTGTCGGCAACGGGCCGATGAACAACACGTCCACGCCCATCGAGAGGATGCCGGACGAGAGAGCGTTTTCGAGCATGTAGCCCGAAAGGCGCGTGTCCTTGCCAATGACGATCTTGTGCCGGCCGTGGCCGCGCGCCCGGCTTTCCAGCTTCTTGAAAACATGACCCGCCGCGCGGCCCAATTTGAGCGCGGTTTCGGCGGTGACGGGCTCGACGTTGGCAATGCCACGGACCCCGTCGGTGCCAAAGATTTTGTTGGATTTGCTCATTTCAATTATCCCGCTTCGGCGGCACGACCACGTCCAATTCCGCCGGCGCGACGCGCACGACCGTCACCCCCGGCGGCACGGAAACGTCCACGCGCTTTCTCAAATCGCGCGCGGCTTCGATGCCTGTGAGGTCCACGGCCACACGGATTTCCTTTTCCTCCACCCCGGTCATGATTTCGGGGCGGCCGCTGACGGTCACCTGAACGGCGGCGGGATGGACCTTGAATTCGCGCACGTCGGCGGCGGCGGACACGACCAGCACCGGGACGTCGGGGAACGTGCGCGTGGCCCAGGATTCCAAGGGTCTGACCGGCGTGAGCGCGTCGCGGCTGAGGGTGTAGATCGTGAACCAGATTCCCACCGCCAACGCCAGGGAGAACAGTTTCCAACCCACATCTTTGGTCAGGAAGTTGCGCATGGCTCAAATCATTTGCCCGTCGGCGCCGCCGTGGGCCGCACTTCGTTTTTCGTGACGACGACCGGCCCGGGTTTCGGTCGCCCGGTGGTCCAGGAACGCAGCGCCTCGACCGCGCCGCGCGTGCGTGTCGGATTAACGAGCACCGACGTGAGGAACGCGCGCAATTCCTCCAGCGTCACGCCGCGGACAAGCTGGCTCTTGTAGGCGTAGGAAATCGCGCCGGTTTCCTCTGAAATCGCCACCACCACGGCGTCGGTTTCTTCGCTCAAGCCGAGCGCGGCGCGATGGCGTGTGCCCAGCGACGTGTTCAAGTCCTGCCGTTGCGAGAGCGGGAAAATGCATGCCGCGTAGGCGATGCGGTCGCCCTTCAGAATCACGCCGCCGTCGTGGATGGCATTGTTCGGGAAGAAAATGGTTTCCAGCATTTCCGGCGTAGCCTCACAATCAACCGGAATGCCGGACTCGACGGCTTCCTGAAGCTGAATGGCTTGTTCGACGGCGATGAGCGCGCCGATTCGCACGTCTGCCAGCCGTTCGCAGGTCTGGATGATGACCTCAATGTTCTCGCGCTGCTCGTGGGTGGAGGCGAAGAACGGGAGGTTGCCCAGTTCGCCGAGCACGCGGCGCAGTTCCGGCTGAAAAATCACGAGCACGGCCACGGCGGAAAACGCGAAGAACGTGCCGAGCATCCAGCGCAACACCTTCAAATCCAGCAGCGTCGTGACCAGCGCCAGCGCGAGCAGCACGATCACGAAGCCGATGACGACCGGCCAGCCGCGCGTGCCGCGCACGAAGCGCGAGACGTAATAAATCCCCACCGCAAGGATGAGAATTTCCAGCGCGGGCCGCCAAACATCCTGGATGAAATGCCACATCGTCTTCGTCAAATTTGTTACCGTCACCGTCATTGCCGCTGGAGCGCGGCGTTCACGCCGCTTCACCGCGCGAACGCCAAGGCGCGTGAAAATTTCCGGCGCCACTCTGATGCGGGAGTTGAAGCGGCCTGAAGGCCGCGCTCCTCCACCCGCACTTCATCACGCCATGTTTCTTCGCGCCAGCACAGCCTCGGTCATGCGAACAGCCTGGACCGTTTCCGCCACGTCGTGCGTGCGGATGATTTGCGCGCCCGCGGCCACGGCCAGACTCGCGCACGCGAGTGACGCCGACAGGCGCGCCGCCACTTCTGCGCCGAGCAATTTCCCGATGAACGATTTGCGCGACACACCGAGCAGCAAGGGGCGCTGTAACTTTGTAAAGCCGCGCAGCCCCGCGAGCAACTGCAAATTGTGCTCGACGGTCTTGCCAAAACCAATGCCCACGTCGAACACTACCTGGTCAGCAGTTACGCCGCAGGCGTTCAATCGGCCCAAGCGGTTCCGGAAAAAATCTTCGACCTGGGCCAGCAGGTCTTTATAGAACGGATGGGACTGCATGGTTTGCGGTGTGCCCTGCATGTGCATGCAAACGTAAGCCGCGCCAAACTCCGCCACGACACGCCACATCGCATCATCTTCGCGATTGGCAGCAATGTCGTTCACGATGCTGGCGCCGGCCTCAAGCGCGGCGCGGGCCACGGCGGGTTTCATCGTATCAATCGAGAGTGGCACGTTCACGCGCGGTGCGAGTTGTTCGATGACCGGAATCACACGGTGCATTTCCTCTGTTTCACTGACGGGCGCGGCGCCGGGGCGCGTGGATTCGCCGCCGAGATCGAGGATTCCCGCGCCTTGGGCGACGAGTTCGAGCGCGCGGGCAACGGCTTTGTCCGCGTCGAGGAACTTTCCACCGTCGGAAAAGGAATCGGGCGTGACGTTGACAATGCCCACGACCAACGCCGGGCGCGGGAAAATGAATTCAAACTGTCGGGCGCGTAAAATCATCGGGCGCAATTCCAAAATCGGATGGCTGAAGTCCGAAGTCCGAAAGCGCGCCATACACTCGAAGTGCCTTTTCGGATGGCAGATTTCGTCATTCGGATTTAGTAGCGCGCCCCGCCTTTGCCCTCTTGCATGAGTTCGATTTCGTAACCCTCCGGAGCGTCAATGAAGGCGAAGCCAGCGCCATCAGATTTAAGTGTCGGGCCATCGGAGTATTTCAGGCCAAGCTTGGCAAGGTGTTTCCCGAATTCGTCCAGATTGTCCACCTTGAAGGCGAGATGGGTGAGGTCAGCTTGCACCTGCACGGGGCCGCTGGCGGGAAAGGAACAGATTTCGATCAATTCTTCACTCTCCGGTGCCTTAAGGAAGGCCAGTTCCGAACCGCGCGGCGATTTGTGACGGCGGACTTCCTGCAAACCGAGCACTTCGCGATAAAATTTCACCGTGCGTTCCAAGTCATTGACTCGATACCGCGTGTGCAAAAGTTTTCGGGCCAGATTCATGCGTTTAGCCTAGCGCAAAAAACAGCGTCGGGCAAAGCGGCAATTCGCCTCGCCGAGGCTGACCCGCTGATGTCGGCAGACCTATTCACCAACGAAGTGCAGCGCAACCTTGCGCGAGTGCGGCGCGCGACGGTGTTCCCAAAGATAAATTCCCTGCCACGTGCCGAGCGCCAGTCGACCGCCACTGACCGGAATGCCGAGGTTTACGCTCGTGAGCGCGGTGCGCACGTGGGCGGGCATGTCGTCGTCGCCTTCGCAAGTGTGCGCGAACAGCGGGTCGCCGTCGGGCACGAGCCGCGCGAAAAAGCGTTCGAGGTCGGCGCGCACGTCCGGATCAGCGTTTTCCTGAATCAGCAACGAAGCCGAAGTGTGCCGCAGATGCAACGTAACGAGGCCGCTCTGGAAGCCGTTCCTGAAAATCCACGCTTCCACGTCGCGGGTAAATTCATAGAAACCGCGACCGCGAGTGGCGATAATCAGTTCGTGAAGGGCCTGGCGCAACATGGTTGGAGTTCAAGCTTCAGCTTGTCCGGGAACACGCTAAAGCGTGAACTCCAACCGGCGGTCGCCACCCGCCGTGTTCATTGCGGATTGGCGGCCGCTCCTGCCTTTTGCTCGAACAATTTTTCCAGGTCAGGATTGTGCGGATGACCAGCGCCCAGGGCCCGCTGATAATGCCACCGGGCCAGTTCGATCAGCGGCGGTTGTTGCGTGGAGTAAATCACGGCCAGATTGTTGTGCGCGGCGCCGTAGCCCGGATCGAGCTGGATGGCTTTGCGCAGCGCGGTTTCCGCCGGGCCACGGAGGCCCTTGCGACTGAGCGTGACGCCGAGGTAATTCTGGACTTCGGCGCTTTGCGGATTGAGCTTGGCGGCGCGGCTGAGCGCGGCGAGGGCCTCGTCGTATTTTTCCTGCCGAAAACGGAGATAGCCGAGAATCGAAAGGCTGTAGGCGTCGTTTGCGTCAATCGCCAATGCTTTTTGAATGTGCTTGTCCGCTTCGTCGAGCCGGTTGAGTTCCAGTTGAATCGCCGCAAGGTTGGCCAGCGTGAAGGTATTCTTTTCATCCTGCCGCAGAACTTCCAGATATTTTTCCTCGGCTTTCTCGAAGTGCCTGGCCGCGAACTCGCGCTGCGCTTCGACCACCAGCGCCGCGGCACCGCGCGGCAGTTCCTTCACCGATTTCTTGCCGGCCTTCGGATCGGCGGCGGCGAGCGCCGGTTCGGGCTGTTTGAACAGGGCGAGTTCCTCGGTGCTGTAGGGCACGGCACGGGCTTCGTAGATGTCCAGCCGCGCGCGGAGCGTGGTGATCTGGCTGGACAACTCGTCAACTTTCGCGGCGGTGGCCCGGCCTTTACGCCCGTAAAGGTCCTTGTTTGCGGCGTCGAGTTTCTTCGCCAGATCGTTGCGCTCGGTTTCCAGCAACTTGATGCGTTGCAAATCCTCGGCCCGCCCGGCCGGAGGGATGACCGCTGACGTGACCGTCCGCGCGCCGAGGGTTTTGACGCGGTTTTCAAGGGCGATTTTTTCCAGGCGCAGAATCTCGGCGTCGGACTGTAGCGTGGCGACGCGCGCCTCGGCTTGCGCGAGCTGGTGGCTCAAGTCATCGGACTTGCCGGTGGACGATTTGGCTTCCGCGAGCTGCTGCTTGAGGATTTTATTTTCCGCGCGCAACGCCTCGGCGGTATCAGCGCCGGCCGTGAGCGTGTTGATGCGGGCCAGCAGCGTCTCCTTCTCCGCGGCCAGCTTGGCGGCCTGACTGGTCTGGTCGGCCATCGCCGCTTTTGTTTCCGCCAGCACTTTCGGGTCGGTCCCGGCCGCAGGCTTGGATGGTGCCTGGGCCGTACTGGCCTTGAGCAATTCGTTATCCTTTAGCAGCGACTGGATTTTTTCCTGCGCCCTGGCCAGCTCGCGCGGGTCAATCGCCGCCGGCTGCGTGGCGAGCGCTTCCTTCAATTTCATTTCCAAAAGGATTTTGTCCGCCTGCAACTTGCGCACGTCATCCTGCAAGCCGGACAGTTGACGCGCAAGATCGGGCGCCACGGCGGTGGTTGGTGGCGCGCCAGGCGTTCCCGGCGCTACTGGCGACGCCAGCGGGGCAGACACGACCGGTGCGGGAACTTTTGCCGTGACCGCGGAAATTCTTGCGGCTAGATAGTTGAGCCGGAAATTGACGACCTTGACGTTCCAGTCCGGATAGCCCTTTTGCAATCTTTGGAGCGCCGTCTGAGCTTCGAGATATTTGGGGAGGGCGGCGGCGGGCTGGTCGGAGTTGTTCAGCGTGTCAGCCTGCTGCATGAGGTTGTAGATGCGCACGTATTGGTCATCCGGACCGTCTGCGCGCGCCGGCGAAACCATGACGGCCAGGACCAAAGCCACGAGAGAGAGCAGACGTTTCATGGGCCGATGGTAGCCAGGCCGGAGGCGGTTTGGCAATGCTCTGCACGGGCGCTTCGGATGGCGTTGACACCACGAAGAATTGCGTGCTAGTCTGCCACCAAGTTATTGGTTATGACGTCGTACCTGAACCAACACGTGCTGGTGCTCAACCGGCTGTGGCAGGCGGTAAATGTCTGCACCTGCCGCCGGGCGCTGACGCTTTTGTTTCAAGGCCACGCGCAAGTGGTGATGGACGCCGACGACGGCTCGTTTCAGACATTCGGCTTCCGGGAATGGCACGACCTCTCCCAGCAGCAGCCGCACCCCGAATCCATTCATACCATCTCATTCCGCATCCGCGTGCCGCGGGTTATATTGCTGCTGGTCTATGACCGGCTGCCGAAGAAGGAAGTCAAGTTCACCCGGCACAACATTTTCGAGCGGGACAAGAACACGTGCCAGTACTGTGGCCGCGCCTGTGACCGCAAAGACCTCAACCTGGATCATGTGACGCCACGTGACCGCGGCGGCCCGACCTCGTGGGAAAACATTGTGTGTTCGTGCATTGATTGCAACACCCAGAAGGCCAATCGCACTCCGCAGGAAGCCGCCATGCATTTGATTCGCAAGCCCAAACGGCCCAAGTGGCGTCCGTTCGTCCAGATCAACTTCACCCTCCATCAGCACGACAGTTGGAAGCACTTCATTGACCTCGCCTACTGGAACGTGGAACTGGGCGAAGATGTCGAATGACGGAGGGCGGATGTCTTAAATTTGTCCTACGACTTTGCCGCCGTCTTCGCGTTTTCGATCAATTCCCAAAACCGGGGATTCTGCTGCAACGCCTCGTCTTCTTTCAGCTTCAGCCCGGAACGGTAGAAGAAATCCTTGAGCGTGTGCCGGCTGAGAATCCGATGCACGAGCAGCCCCAGTTCGTGGCGTTCGAAATAAACCCGGTACTCGCCTACGCGAAACCGGTGCAACGTGCGACCGCTCCGCTCCAATTTGCCGAATTCATCCAGCTCGGTGGCCAGCACCTGTTGCGGCAGGCCGCGAAATTCGCCGAGGATTTGCAATTGGAGTTCCCGCGGCATGCGCGCCAGTTCGGCGGCGCTCGTCGGGTTGAAGATGATTTGAAATGGCATCACGTGAAATTTGTAACTTCTCGACCCTCAACTCTCAACTCTCAACTCTCAACTTCCGAAGTGGTAGCGCGTACGGGAATCGAACCCGTCTCACGACCAACGTGATTTTGAGCGGTTCAGAATTGTCGCAATCATTGGAGGTTTCAACCGAAGTGCAGGGTGTTTCCTGCACTACTTGCACTAACATATAATGATAATTATGGCCTATCTCTATCATAAAAACCGCTCGCCGTATTGGTACATCCAGTATCTCGATTCCGACAGAAAAAAGCACGACAAATCCACCGGGTTTCGGGCCGACGATCCGAACGACACCATAAAGGCAAAAATCCTGCGCGCCGAGTTGCAGGCGAAGGCCAGCGCCAGCGGCAGATTCACGAACGCGTCGTTCCACCACGACAGCGGCGAGAGCATGAAGCCCAGCATGGCCACAACTCCTCCGGCAACTTTTCGCTTCCAAGCCATGCGGCGGGGCATTTTGCGGGAGCGGGTTGGGGTGGAAAGCGGAAAGGCGAAATTCAAAAGTGACTTAGAATTGGGACCGGCGAGAATTCCTGTGGCTTCTTCTTTTTCTTGACCGCCGGGTTTGGCGTGTTTAGTCTGCGCCCGTGAAATTGAATCTGAACCTGCTGCTTACGAACGCGCTGCTGCTGGACAGCGCGGCAGTCGGGTTCTGATTTACTCACGAGAAATTTGACGAACCCCACTGCCAGACGGCGGTGGGGTTTTTGTTTTTTTAACCACAGATGAACCCGAATAAACACGAATCAAGAACGGAGACACGAATTGCACGGATTGGCACGGATTTGATCCGTGAAAATCCGTGGAATCCGTGTCAAAGATTATTCGTGTGGATTCGTATCCATTCGTGGTTCAATTCCGTAAACGTCTGAGCTTATGTTGAAACAACCGTCAAAAAAGTATCGCCCGTTTCCGCCGGTGGCCCTGACCGACCGCCGGTGGCCGAACCGCACCCTCACCGACGCCCCACGTTGGTGCAGCGTTGACCTCCGCGACGGCAACCAGGCGCTCGCCGTGCCGATGAACGTGGGCCAGAAACTGGAGTTGTTTCACGCGCTTGTGAAATGCGGCTTCAAGGAAATCGAGGTCGGCTTTCCCTCCGCCTCCAACACCGAGTTCACCTTCAACCGCCGGCTCATCGAGGAGCATCGCGCGCCGGACGACGTGTGGTTACAGGTGCTCGTGCAGGCGCGCGAGGATTTGATCGAACGCACCTTCGAGTCGCTGGTCGGCGCTAAAAAGGTCATCATCCACATGTATAATTCGACCTCGCCCGCGCAACGTCGCGTGGTGTTCGGCAAGTCGAAGGCGGAAATCGTCGAGGTCGCCGTGCGCGGCGCGAAGATGATTCAAGAGCGCCTGCCCCGGCTCAAAAGCTCGGAAGTGATGCTCCAGTATTCACCGGAAAGTTTCAGCGCCACGGAAGTGGAGTTCGCCAGGGAAATTTCCGAAGCCGTCATGGATGTTTGGAAACCCGCGCCGCAGCGGAAAATGATTTTGAACCTGCCGGACACGGTCGAAGTGGCGATGCCGAACGTGTATGCCGACCAGATCGAATGGATTTGCCGGAACATCAAACACCGCGACTCGCTGATCATCAGCCTGCACACGCACAACGATCGTTGCACCGGCACGGCGGCCACGGAACTCGGCCTCCTTGCGGGCGCGGACCGCGTCGAGGGCACGCTCTTCGGCAACGGCGAGCGCACTGGCAATCTCGACATCGTCACCGTGGCGCTAAATCTTTACATGCACGGAATTGATCCAAAGCTGGATTTCTCCGACTTGAATTCGCTCATTGAGGTTTATGAGCGTTGCACCGGCATGACTGTCCCCCCGCGCCAGCCATACGCGGGCGAACTGGTTTTCACCGCGTTCAGCGGCTCGCACCAGGA
>CAYIOH010000084.1:3782-10838 GCA_964364975.1 uncultured Bifidobacteriaceae bacterium | reverse complement strand
CTATCCATGAGGAACCGAACACCGACATTCTGGGGGTACTGTCAAGATGCACACATGTCGGTTTTATGTTGGTTTTTTCTATTGCATCCGCGGCGGCACCCGCTATTGTAGCGCGCTCTATTTGGGCTGAAAAATATCGTGAACGCTGAACTCTGTAGAAAAGCTTTGGAAAAAGTTGGCAACCCCAACGTGCTGGTCAACCTGGTTTCGCGCCGGGTGCGCCAACTCAACTCTGGTGCGGGCGGCCTGAGCCGTCCGCTGGTGGGCGACACCACGAATCTCGGCGCGGCGGACATCGCGCTGCGCGAAATCATCGAGGAAAAAATGGGCTGGGAGATGCCCGAACTGGTCGAACTGGTCCGCCCCACGCCCCGGAAACGAAAGAAGCATTAAGCCGGGCGGTCGCCTGATTTGATTGCGCAGCCAGAGGGGCGACCTTCTGGCTGCTGCCGTTTATGCCTGACATCGTCACCAACTCGAAAGCCCGGCGCGACTATCACATCCTTGAAACCTTTGAGGCGGGCATCGTCTTGCGCGGCACGGAGGTCAAAGCCCTGCGCGCCGGCAAGGGCCAGATCGCCGACGCCTTTGCGCGAGTGGAGAATGAGGAAGTCTTCCTGCACAACGCGCATATTGACGAATACTCGCACGGCAACCTCCAGAACCATCAACCCAAGGCCGCCCGCAAACTGCTTCTGCACAAGTCCGAGATCCGGAAACTTTTCGAGCTGGCCTCGGTCAAAGGGCACGCGCTTTTCCCGCTGTCGTTCTACTGGAAGAACGGAAAGGTGAAGGTCGCGCTCGCCGTCGGCAAAGGCAAAGCGCAATACGACAAGCGCGAAGACTTGAAACGCCGCGAGTCCGACCGCGAACTCAAGCGCGCGCAAATGCACCGGCTCAAGGCGAGGTGAGCCGTCAACGCCGGTCGCGGGTTCCAAAAATAACGGCGGAAAAGACCTGTGTAAAAAAACTTCTTGGCGGTTCGTCCTCGTCCTCCTCGTCAAAGTGATTTGATTCAGTCTGAAGGGCTTTCGAGGACGAGAATGAGAGGCATCGCGACGGCGTGAAAAGATTTAAGTGGAAAATAAAAATACCGCTTGAATTTCTCGCAGGCTTATGGTGTCAATCTTCTGTTGGTTTATCTTTCAGCAAGGTTGTCCGTTATGTTAAGACTAGCATTGACCACAGTAGCGCTGGTTCTGTTGACCAGTTGCCAGCAGCCACAAACTCGCCCGCCTCGAACCGCGAAGCCCGTCGCGGCGAAAGCGGTCGCCGCCCCGCCCGCGCCCGCCGAACCCGCCAAACCGAAGATCGAGTACAACGTCAAGTACGACACGGAAATCAAGGGGGTGCTCGAACTCGCGAACAAGAATCAGTGGGAGGAAGCCCGGGTCAAAGCCGCCGAACTGGTCCAAGGCGACCCCCAGAACGTGATGCTTCAACGCCTACAAACGTGGGTGGTGCAACAAGGCCAGAATCGGCGCGAACAGGCGCTCGAAGACGAGATCCGCAAGATTGACGCGAAAAATTCGGTTTTCAATCCCACGATCCCTGGCCTGCTTACCGAACAAAAAGATCGCGGTCTCCCCGCGCGGAAGGACGTGCGCGACGCGATTGATAAAATCGAGAACCAGCCGTACATCCCTGAGAAATACGGTAAGACCATCCACGAAAAAGGGCCGTTGTTCGATCTCGACGCCGCCAAGGGCGCGATGGCCCGGGTGCTCGAAAAGGAGATTTCAGCTCATCTCGACAACGTTCCACTCGAAACCGTCATCGTGAATCTGAGCACGAACTCGGGGGTTAACATTGTGGCGGACAAATCGCTCCCCGGTTTGACGAACCGGCTCACCGTCAATCTCGAGAAGGTCAAACTGGGCGAATTCCTCAAATACATCGGGCGCAACTACGATCTCCAGTTCCAGGTCGGCCCGGAACTGGTGTGGGTTGTGGACGGCAAGGACCCGAAGCGCTTGATGGAGGAAACGCGCTTCTACAAGTTGCGCAAAGGGTTTGTCCTGCCCGCGCAATTCGGCGCCACGGAAGTCACCAAGACGACCATCACCGTGGGACCGGCCGTCACGGTCAACGAAGCTCAGAAGTTCACCAAGTTCGTCAACGACGACGCCCCGGCCATGCCGGCGATCGAGCGCGCCATCACGAACCTCTTCACCGGCTCGAAGTGTTTTATTGATTACGAGCGCAATCAGATCATCGCGCGGGGAACCGCCGAGCAGTTGGAAGTGCTGGAAAAGATCATCGAGGAATTCGACCGGCCCATCCAGCAGGTGTTGATCGAGGCGCGCTTCGTCACGCTCTCCAAGCCGGCGTTTTTGCAGTTGGGGGTATTGTGGGAAACCGGCCGGCCGGCCACAACCGCGCGCAATCCGCAGGACTTCACCGGCCTGCTTACGGATACGCAAATTGAACAGCTCGGCCTTGGCCTGCAGTACGCGTTCACGAACATAATCAACCAGTCAACCCTCACCGCCACCATCAGTGCGCTCGAGCAAAGCGGCGAGAGTCAGACCTTGAGCGCTCCGCGGCTCACCGTGATCAATAATCGCCCGGCCTCCATTAACGACGGCAAGGTCCAATACTATTACGAAGAATACACAGTCAAGCAAACGATTGGGCAGTACATCACTTCCTCGTCGCTCGTCCCGAGTGGCAAGCCCACCAAGATCACCTCGGGTGCGGAACTCAACGTCATGGCCAGCATTGCCGGCGACGGCCGGCATATCATGCTGGCGCTCAACCCGAGCGTGAAAACGGACGTCCAACTTGTGAATTACGCCACGATCCTGCAGGGCGAAACCAATAGTAATGACATAGTAATCAAACTGCCGCAATACCGCACGCAGGAAATTGCCACGCGCGTCGTGATCAAATCCGGCGAGACGGTTGTCATGGGTGGTGTGCTGGAGCGCGAGAAAGGCACATTTGTGGAATCGGTGCCCATACTGGGGAACATTCCCATTATCGGCGCTTTGTTCCGGCGTCGTTCCGAAGTGGACAAGCCGCGCTATTTGTTGGTTTTCGTCACTGCCACGATTCTGACCGATTCCGGCGAGTACCTCCTCTACGACGATAAATCCGGCAGCGACCAAGCCAAGTAGCGTGAGCCCTCCGCCCTCCAGCCTCAAGCCGCGCGGACTCGAGCCGCCCATCCGTCGTGTGCTCGCGGTGGACGCGGGCAGCCGCTGTGTCCGCCTGCTGCTATTGGAAAACTACTTTGGCAAACTGCGCGTGCTCAGGCAGGACGCGCTTGACTTACAGGAGGAAGGCCTGGTTTCCGCCGAAGAACTCAAGGCACAATTGCAGACCACCCTCGCCGAGTGGGGCCGGCCGCCTCTCGCGCTCGCGCTGCCGCAGCAAGTGGCCGTCTCGCAAACGGTGGACTTGCCGCCCGTGCCCGATGCCGAGGCCCGCCAGCTCATCGAAGCGGAAACGATCAAACTCAGTGGCCTGAGTGAAAGCGCGATGGTGTACGACTTCATCCGCGTGGCAACGCCAACGGAAAGCCGCCAGAGTTTTTGGGTCACATTTTGTCAGGAAGACGAAATCCAATCGCGCATCGCGCAGCTCGGCCTCGAAAACCAGGATTTCCGCGAAATCACGACTGCCGCCAACGCGCTGCTCACGGCCTGGCACGCCGCGCGCCCGGGGAAACGCGACGCGGTACTCGTTCACGCCGGTGCGCAGAGCACGATGGTCGTCGTCATCCGCAATGGCGTGGGGGTGTTCGCCTCCAGTTTTCCCATGGCCGGCGATTTCTTCACCCGGGCCATCGCGCGCCTGCGCCGCGGCTCGCCCGAAGCCGCTGAAGCGCTCAAGCGCAGCACCAACCTCCTCACCGGCCATCAGGCCCTGCCCGGTTTCGCGGAAATCGTGGATGGCTGGGCGGCAGAGTTGAAGCGCCAGTTGAGCGAATGGCGCGGACCTAATTCCACGCCGCAGGGTGATCTGGCTGCGGACGAGTTTATCGCCACCGGCGGCGCCTTCGAGCAACCCGGCTTGCTCGATTATCTGGCCGCGCGAGCCGGACTGAAATTTCAACGCTGGCCCACGGACCAAACCCTGGACGCGGTGGCCCCGGCGATGGGATTTGAGATCGCGCTGGGCACCGGCTTGCAGGCGCTTGGTCTCGGCCCGCAGCCTGCGTCGTTGCTGCCGGCCAACCGGCGCGCCGCCTGGAAAAAACGCCTCGGCCGGCAGCGCCTGGAGTTTGCCAATGCAATTTTGATCGGCGCGTGTTTCATCGCCTTGGCGCTTGGCATCTGGCACAAGCTGACGCTGATTCAACACAAGCAGGCACTGGCGGACAAAGTCCAGGTCGGCCTCGAAGTCGTGCAGGAAAACACCGGGTTGACCAGCGATCTGCTGAACGGCTACGACGGCCTGCGACCCCTGTTCGAGCACCAGCAAACGACGATGGATACGTTACAATCGCTCGCCCTGCTGCAACAGGCGCGCAGCAATCGCACCTTGTGGTTCGTGCTGGTGGCCGATCAAGCCAGTTATTTTTCCCAGCCGCCCACGCTTGCGGGCACCAACAAACCCGCGGCCGCAGCCCCGCCGGAAGGCGAGTTCGCCGCCCGGCACCGCGAGGCCACCAACGCCGCGCCGGCGCGCCCGGGGTTGATCGCCGAATTGTGCGTGCCCGACAACGCGGACGCCGCGCGCGCCACGCTGAGCCTGGTGGTGAACAGCTTGAAAAAAGCGCCGGTGTTTGCGCGCGTGGATTTGTTGTCAGAAGACATCCGGCGCAGCCTGGCCGATCAAAAGGTGCTTTTTGGCAGCCACTTTGCGCTCGCGCTGGATTTTGCGACGACGGAATTTCAAGCCG
The DNA here is from genome assembly GCA_964364975.1 of uncultured Bifidobacteriaceae bacterium. Taxonomy (GTDB): domain Bacteria; phylum Verrucomicrobiota; class Verrucomicrobiia; order Limisphaerales; family JADLHS01; genus JALOTT01. The sequence continues at coordinate 5,989 of CAYIOH010000084.1, read as the reverse complement.
CCTCCGCCGCCAGGAAATCCCGGACGCCGCCCCCCGGACGCCTGCCTACCACTGCCGTGACGAAGCCCTAATCTGATGCGACTCGATCCTGAAACCCGGCGCCGCAGTATCCTCCCGCTTCTCGCGAGCGCGCTGGTGGCCGTCTATTTGTTCGTGTTCTTGCCGCTCGATCGCGAAGCCGGAAGTCGCGGCGTGCTGCTTGAGAAAAAGTGGCGACTGCTCGCCGCCGCGCTCGGCCACACCAACGCCCTTAAACTGGATTTTGTGAGCCTCACCAACCAGTTTAACGAAACCCGTGCCGCGCTCACCGTGTTCGAGACGGCGCGCAAACAGGCCCAGGCCCGCGTCGAACCGGACGAGACCCTGCGCGCCAAACTCAGCGCGACGTTCCTGCTCGTGGATTACGATAACGAGGCCGGTCGGCAGAAGGGGGCGCTGGAGCGACTCGCCAAACAGCAAGGTGTCGGACTCGAGACGAACGTATTCGCCGGTTTCCCGCAGCAGACGGCCGACATGAAAGAGCCGGCGTTGCTCTGGGCGGAACTGGCGTTCCTGGACACTTTGTTGACGACGGCCATCAACGCCAAGGTCACCACCATTCACGCCGTGGCCGCGCCGCTGCCGCTCACCAACGCGCCGCCCATGAACAGCGGCCGTTCGCTCGCGGAATTGCCGGTGCAAATTGAGCTGACCGGCCCCATCCAGAACGTCGCCCGGTTTTTGCAGACGCTGCCGTTGCGCGCCGACGAGGTCAAAGCCGCCGGGCTGCCGGAAGCCTCGACGAACAAGTCGGTGCTGTTCATTGACCGGCTGGTGCTGCGCAAACAAGCGCCCGAAAAACCGGACGAGGTCCGCGCCTCGCTGCGCGCGGTGGGGTTTGTGTTCCGCGAATGAAACGCAACGCCGAACGACCATGCTGAATGAAACCTTGAGAAGTCGCCCGTTCTCCGCCGGCCTGCACGCGGGTCTGTGGCTGCTGCTGGTGCTCACGCTCATTGGCCTCGGCGGGCGGGCGCCGCAATTTCGTGAGGCCGCAGCGGATCCTTCCAGCGTGACCACTCCCGTGCCCGTGGCCAAACTGGAAAAGCTCTTCTCGCCGACCAACTGGCCGAAGATTGCGGTGGACGCAGGCGGCCTGAATCCCTTCTTCACCACGCATTTCATTCCGACGGCGCCACCCCCGCCGCCGCCGCTCACGACCCGCAAGGTCGAACTGACCTACCAGGGCTTCTACCGCACGGCCGACGGCCCGAAGCAAGCGCTGCTGCGCCTGGGTGACGCGCTCATCGGCATCCCGGTCGGCGGCATGGTTACGACCAATCTGTTCGTGATCGACGCGACTGTGGAAACTCTGACGCTGACCAACAGCGCCGCCCAGACCAATGTGCTCACGTTGAACACGAAGCAAACAGTCGAAGTGCCCCTCAAATGACCGCAGACCCCGGCACAAATCAGCGCGAAGTGGGCGAGTTGCTGGTCGAGCAAAGCAAGCTCACCGCCCCGCAACTGGAACAGGCGCGCCGCCGCCAGAAACGGCTAAACCTGCCGCAGCACCGCGCCGTCGTGGACTTGAATTTCGCCTCCGAAGAAGACACCTGGCGCGCGCTCGCCGAGGTCAGCCGCCTGGAGTTCGTTGACCCGTCCACGCTTGAGCTGAAAAAGGAGACGCTCGAACTCGTCCCGCTCAAGCTTATCTTCCACTATCACATGCTGCCGCTCGGCGGCGACGCGGAATCGGTGACGCTTGCGTTCAGCGAGCCGCCCAGCCAGATGGAGCAAGGCAACCTGCGCCTGCTGCTCAACAAGCGCTTCAAAATCGTCCTCGCCACACCCAGCGCGATTCACGCGGTCATCAAAAAACAATTTGGTCTTGGCGCGGAAACGCTTCAGCGGTTGCGCGAAGAACGCGGCGGCGAGGAACTCGACCGGGAAATTGTCTTCGACGTACAGGGCAAGGAATCGGATTCCGCGCTGGAGGCCACGGTGTCCGCTTTCGTGGACCAGATTTTGCAGGAGGCGTTGCGGCTCAGGGCCACGGACATTCATCTGGAGCCGTATGCCAATTCCATTCGTCTGCGCTATCGCGTGGACGGCATTTTGGAAACCGTGCCGGTGCCGGCAGCCATGCGCCAATTGCACGCCGCCATTACGTCGCGTCTGAAAATCATGGCCGGATTGAACATCGCCGAGAAGCGATTGCCACACGA
>CAYIOH010000084.1:0-3772 GCA_964364975.1 uncultured Bifidobacteriaceae bacterium | reverse complement strand
CCGCACGATGGCCGCATCGCGATGAAAACCGGCGATGAGGAATACGACCTGCGCGTGTCTGTGATGCCCACGAAGCACGGCGAAGCGATCTGTTTGCGCATCCTTGGACGGCAAAGTCTTTTCCTCGATCTTGGTCAGCTTGGAATGGAGCCGGAACAGGAAGCCGTGTTCGCGCAACTCGCCCAATTGCCGCAGGGTATGGTGTTGCTCACCGGGCCGACCGGGAGCGGTAAAACCACCACGCTTTACGCCGCGCTCGCCCAAGCCAACGATGAGGGCCGCAAGATCATCACCTTCGAAGACCCCATCGAATATCAGCTCGACGGCACGGTGCAAATCCAGGTGCGCGAGCAAATCGGGCTGACGTTCGCCGCCGGCTTGCGCTCCGTGCTGCGGCACGACCCGGATGTGATACTCATCGGCGAAATCCGCGATTTTGAAACTGCCGAGATCGCCGTGCGCGCCGCGCAAACCGGCCACCTCGTTTTCTCCACCCTGCACACCAACGACAGCATCAGCGCCGTGACGCGCCTGCTGGAAATGAAGATTGAACCTTACCTCGTCGCGTCGTCGCTCGTGTGCAGCATTTCGCAACGGCTGGCCCGGCGCATCTGCCGTCATTGCGCCGAACCCGACCCCGAAATCCCTGCGACCGTCCGCAAGGAAATGGCGAAGACGCTGGGCATCACCGCGAGCGAGGTCAAGGCCTGGCGCGGTCGCGGCTGCGTGGAATGCAATCAGAAAGGCCACCGCGGGCGCGTGGCCATTTACGAATCCTTCCTGCTCAACGAGGCGATTGCCGACCTGATCCAACCCGGCGTCAAGAACAGCCAGCTTCGCGAAGCTGCCAGCAAGCTGGGCTGGCGTTCATTGCGGGAGATGGCCTGGCTCAAAGTGCAGCGCGGCCTCATTCCCATATCGGAACAGGAACGCTGGACGCGTGTCGTTGACGCATCTGCCTTGCAGGTGAAGTAAGCCGTCCTCCCTACGCGGCTGGCGGCGGCCATTTCAAATTCAAATTACCAGGACAGGTCAGAGCAACCGTGCTTGCGCGCCGGCCGCGGCTTTGAGTCCGAGTTTCTGGTAACTCAACTCCGTCGCCACGCGGCCTTGCGAGGTGCGTTTGAGGTAGCCTTCCATGATCAGATACGGCTCATACACTTCTTCGAGCGTGTCCGGTTCTTCGCCCACGGCCACGGCGAGCGAACCGACGCCGACGGGGCCGCCGCCGAACTTCGTGATGATGGCTTCGAGGATGCGCTTGTCCATTTCGTCGAGGCCGTTCTGGTCAATTTCCAGCATGGCCAGCGCTTTGTCGGCGACCTCGGCGGTGATGCGGCCGTCATGTCGCACCTGTGCGTAGTCGCGGACGCGGCGAAGCAGGTTGTTCGCGATGCGCGGCGTGCCGCGACTGCGCCGGGCGATTTCGTGCGCGCCGGCTTCCTCGATTTCGACGTTCAGCAAACGCGCGGAACGAACGATGATGATCTGCAATTGCTCGGCGTGGTAGTAGTCGAGCCGTTCGCGCATGGGAAAGCGCGTGAGCAACGGCGCGGTGAGCAGGCCGCTGCGCGTGGTGGCGCCAATGAGCGTGAAGCGCGGCAGGTTGAGCCGCACGCTGCGGGCGTTCGGGCCTTGATCAATGATGATGTCGAGTTTGAAATCCTCCATCGCGGGATAAAGATATTCCTCGATGGTTTTCTGAAGGCGGTGGATTTCATCAATGAACAGTACGTCGCCTTCTTCGAGGTTGGTGAGCAACCCGGCGAGGTCGCCGGCTTTCTCGATGGTCGGGCCGCTGGTGCTTTTGAGGTTTGCGCCCATCGCTTTGGCGAGGATGCAGGCGAGGGTGGTTTTGCCGAGACCGGGCGGGCCATTGAGGAGGATGTGGTCGAGCGCCTCGCCGCGTTGTTTGGCGGCGGCGACGGCAATTTCGAGACGTTCCTTGACCCGGGCCTGGCCGGTGAATTCGGAGAAAAGCGAGGGCCGCAGCGTCATTTCGAGCGCGGCGTCGGGTTTGTTCAATGTGGAAACGGGCCGTTCAGGCATTGCGTGGGAGCATGGGGAAAGGACAAATCAGCGGCAAGGGCAAAGCGCGTGATTCCAATTTCATTGGCTCTGCTGGACAGCGGAAACAATTTCCACATCGCTCAATTCAAATCCGCACAGGCGTCGAGCAACGCTGTCCTTGAGCCGGGGAATCCACAGGCAACGATTGCGCTACTCCGTCCGCCACCGAGTCCGTAAATCAAACGATGAGCAATTGACGCAAATTCAAAGCGGCCTTCGGCAACGAAGGCCGCTTTTTTCTTCGCGGGAAGCGCGGTGCTCTCGCCTAACCGAGAAGGGACAACCGCAGAGCACACCACACACAAAGTGCGCTTGCTGCGCCAAGGCTTTGATTTCAACTCGCCAACCGTTCTGCAACCTATGGCATTAGAATGGATCTAGCCAGACAGCCCGGTAAAAGCCACGGCTAACATTAGAGTCAGGAAAATCGTAAATCCACACAGAACTGCCGGCCTGGATGACAACTTCGCCTATATCAGACCAATTAGTTAGGTCGGTGGATTTTTGAATGCTGTACCAGCCATTCTCCGGGGAAAAAAGTCGCGCCTGGAAAACATAAAAGCCGCCTCCAGCGTCGTAGAACATTGGATTGCTAAAAACCGCCACCACCGGCACCGGCCCGACGATCAGCGTGGCAGCGGAACTGGCTACCGAGCCAACGGAGTTGCTCACGATCACCGTATAGTTGCCTGCGTTGGTAGCTTGCACGCCTTGGAAAATGAGGTTGGAGTTGGTTGCCCCGGGCACGTTGGTTCCGTTGAGGCGCCATTGGTAGCTCAACGGGAAAGACCCGCCAGCCGAAACCGTGAAGGTGGCGTTCGAGCCAGGCCGTAAAGCTATGGATTGAGGTTGAGGTTGAACGAATATAAACGGTGACATCGCTGCATCCCAAGGAATCCAGCGCGCAGAGTTGTTGGTGACAACGTAGGGGGGATAGTCAAATTCGCACGGCCGTTTATTCGCATCGGCCCATTTAACTATGAAGTTGCCGTTGTCGGCCAGGTCGAGTCGTGGCTTGGTGGGGTAGCCGTTGAAGCCTCTGGTCACCTTGAGCGGGCCGTCATAAGCCGAGCCGTCGGCAAGAAACCGTTGGGCAAACATACCTTCGCCCTCAACGTCGAGTCCATGCCATGCGACTACGAACCGGCCATCACCGGCCATTGCCACTTGTGGATGGTCGCCGGTTGTTGGCGAGACTCGAATTTCAGAACCAATCGCAACGCCGTTTGAGCCGAAGCGTTGAAGATAGACCGGTCCCGATGTATACCCATTGCATGTATCGAAGAAGTCTGGCGAACTTTGCGCCCAAACAATGGCGAAGGAGCCATTGGTAGCAATGGCGATTTCCGCATCAGTGTGCCAACCATTGGTGGTCGTATTTACGCGGAATTCGTTTCCAATCGGATTACCGTTGGCATCTATACGTCTTGCGTAAATGTTCGTTCCGGGAAGATAAGCGTATGACTGAACTTCAGCATCCTCCCACACGGCAACAGCTCCGCCATCGGGTGTTACTGCCACCGCCGGCGAATAGGCAATGAGCCGCTGGTTCACGAGAGACCGCGGCCCGACAGAACTGCCGTCGGAGTTGAATAGCTGCGCATAAATGTATCCTTCACGAAGCGGCTGTTGCCACTTCTCAGATTGACTCGAATAGACCACCGCCATTCGTCCAGCATAGTTCATATCTGCCCGCACAATT
>CAYIOH010000083.1:0-10893 GCA_964364975.1 uncultured Bifidobacteriaceae bacterium | reverse complement strand
GTCGCGCACCAGCACGCCGCCGGCACGGTTTCAATCTCCAGCCACGCGCCCTCGGCAATGGTGTCGCGGCACACCACGCCCCACGCGAACCGCATCGCCTCCGGCACCGCCCCGCTCAAAGTCCCCACGCGCAGCCGAACCCCGGTCACGCGTTGCGCGCCCGAGGCCTGCGCCGTTTCCGCGGCCATCCGCACCGCTTCGGCCATGATCAAGACTTCGTGCATGAGCGCTGTCTTACGGAGAATCTCCCATGTTATGCGCCCGGACGCATCCCATCTTTTGACAATTCCTGAGCAAAGATTGGCAATGCAGGTTTAGAGCGACACCCAGTCTGTGGCATGATTGAATTGGGCCGGGCTTTTGGGCCATTGCAAAGTGGCAAGCCCGGCCAACGACAAGTGACAACGGTGGAAGCAAAACCGGTCGTGCAAAGCACGCGCCTCAAGCTCGCGATTCGCGGCGCGGTGCAAGGCGTGGGCTTTCGTCCGTTCGTCTTCCGGCTCGCCGCAGAACTTGGGTTGACGGGTTGGGTCAACAATTCGCCGCAGGGCGTCTTCATCGAAGTGGAAGGCCCGCGCGGCGCGCTCGAACGATTTCTGCTCCGGCTCGAAAAAGAACAACCGCCGCGTAGTTTCATTCAAAGTCTTGAATCCTCCTGGCTTGATGTCATCGGCTACGAAGCGTTTGAAATCCGTGAAAGCGAAATCGGTGGCGGCAAAACCACGCTCATCCTGCCTGACATCGCCACTTGCCCGGATTGTCTGCGCGAGATTTTCGATCCCACGAATCGCCGGTACCGCTACCCGTTCACAAACTGCACCAACTGCGGCCCGCGTTTCAGCATCATCGAGTCGTTGCCCTATGACCGCGCAAACACTTCGATGAAAGCCTTCGCAATGTGTCCCGAGTGTCAAGCTGAATATGACTACCCGCGCGACCGCCGCTTTCACGCGCAGCCGAATGCGTGTCCGGTTTGCGGGCCGCATCTGGAGTTTTGGAATCGTAGCCGCGCTTGCAGAAGCGCGGACAGGTCTTTGCTGAGTCCGCGCTCTCACGAGCGCGGCTACGACGTGTTGCTGGCCGCGGCGGAAGCTCTCCGGTGCGGCCAGATCGTCGCGGGCAAGGGCATTGGTGGATTTCATCTGATGGTGGATTCCTGCAATGACGAAGCCGTTCGCCGATTGCGCAAACGCAAACACCGCGAGGAAAAGCCTCTCGCACTCATGTTTCCTTCGCTCAACAGCGCGAAGGCCGTGTGCGAAATCTCGCCGCTGGAGGAACGATTGCTCCGTTCACCTGAAGCGCCCATTGTCTTGCTGAGACGCGTTGAGCCGTTGCATATCCCAAATCTCAAATCTCAAATTGCAGATTCTGTCGCTCCGCACAATCCGAACCTCGGCGTAATGCTGCCATCGAATCCGCTGCACCACCTTCTGATGGCCGAACTGGGCTTCCCGGTCGTTGCCACGAGCGGCAACCTGAGCGACGAACCGATCTGCACGGATGAATACGAGGTCCTCGACCGTCTGCGCGACATTGCTGACGTTTTCCTCGTCCACAACCGTCCCATCGTCCGGCACATGGATGACTCGATTGTGCGCATGATGCTCAACCGTGAAATGATCTTGCGCCGCGCCCGTGGTTACGCGCCGCTGCCTGTGACGGTAGGGACGCGTTCCATCGCGTCCCAATTCTCTCGTGAAGTGAGGGACGCGTTCCATCGCGTCCCTACCATTCTCGCCGTCGGCGCGCATTTGAAAAACTCCGTCGCACTTTCCGTCGGCGATCAGGTTTTCATCAGCCAGCACATCGGTGATTTGGAGACCGAGCAAGCGAACCACGCGTTTCATCGAGTAGCCGCGGATTTGCCGCAGCTCTACGACGCCCAGCCCAAAATTATCGCCGCCGATCTGCATCCCGATTATCTCTCGACGAAGTATGCGCAGGCGATTGGCAGGGCCGAGCTGCCGCTCGGCCAAGACGCTCAGCAGCGCGTCCCTACCAAAGTTGGTGTCCAACACCACATTGCGCATGTGCTGTCCTGCATGGCGGAGAACGAAATCGCACCACCCGTACTCGGCGTCGCCTGGGACGGCACAGGCTACGGAATTGATGGCACGATCTGGGGCGGCGAATTCTTTCTGGTGACGGAAAACGATGTCGAGCGCGTCGCGCGTCTGCGTCCCTTCCGATTGCCCGGTGGTGACGCAGCGGTCCATGAACCGCGCCGGGCTGCCCTGGGTTTGCTCCATGAAATGTTCGGCAGCGACTTGTTCCGTAAGCACGACAGCAAGCCACTCGAAGCTTTTTCCGCAGCCGAACTGGGCGCGCTCACAACCATGCTCGCACGCGGATTGAACTCACCGTCATGCTGCAGCGTCGGTCGGTTGTTTGACGCGGTGGCATCGCTCACCGGCTCGCGTCAGAAGATGCGCTTCGAGGGTCAGGCGGCGATGGAACTGGAATTCGCGCTTGAGGGCGTTGTGAATGACGAGGCTTATGAGTTGGCAATCGGCAATCGGCAATCGGTAATGCAATTGGACTGGTCGCCGATGATCCAAGCCATCCTCGCAGACGTTGAGCGAAATGTTTCCGTCGCCATCATTTCGGCCAAGTTTCACAACGCGCTGGCCGAAGCGATCATTGCTGTGGCGAGGCAGGTCGGCGAACTACGCGTTGCGTTAAGCGGCGGGTGTTTTCAAAACCGCTACCTGACGGAAAGAACCGTGTCGCGACGTCGCGACGAAGGTTTCCAACCGTATTGGCATCAGCGCGTGCCGACGAATGACGGTGGGATTGCCTTGGGTCAAGTCATGGCTGCGCGACGGGAGTTGATGAATCGGAGCGCGGCCTTCAGGCCGCTTCAGCATCCGAAAAAGGATGACACAGATGGTTCACAAACCTTTCTATTGACGAGATCGAAGCGGGCTGAAGCCCGCGCTCCTCTCGCTCCTGCCACGGCAAAATAGCAAAACGAATATGTGCCTCGCCATTCCAGGAAAAGTCGTGAGTATCAGCGGTGATGATCCGTTGACGCGGATGGGCCGCTTGGATTTCGGCGGCATCATCAAGGAGGCCTGTCTGGCTTACGTGCCCGAGGTGAAGATCGGCGATTACGTCATCGTCCATGTTGGGTTCGCGCTCAGCAAAGTGGACGAGGAAGAGGCACAGAAGGTCTTTGAATATCTGAAACAGATGGACGATTTGGCCGAGCTAAAGGAGGGCGGGCCGTGAAATTTCTCGACGAATACCGCGACGCCGAACTCGCGCAAAAGCTCGCGCGGGAAATCCACCGTGTCACGACGAAGCCGTGGACGATCATGGAAGTCTGCGGCGGCCAGACACACGCCATCGTTAAGTTCGGCATTGATGAATTGCTGCCGGAACAGATCACACTCATCCACGGGCCAGGCTGTCCCGTCTGCGTGACACCGCTGGAGATGATTGATAAGGCGCTGGAAATTGCGGCGCGGCCCGGCGTCATTTTTACGTCTTTCGGCGACATGCTCCGCGTGCCGGGCAGCACGACGGACTTGCTCAGCGTGAAGGCCAAAGGTGGCGACGTTCGGATCGTCTATTCACCGCTGGATGCCGTGAAGCTTGGTGAACAAAACCCGGCGAAGGAAGTCGTCTTCTTTGGTGTTGGTTTTGAAACCACCGCGCCCGCAACGGCAATGGCCATATTTCAGGCGGAACAGAAGGGTTTGAAGAACTTCTCGATGCTCATCTCGCACGTTCTTGTGCCGCCGGCGATGGAGGCGCTGTTGTCATCGCCCGATTGTCGGGTGCAGGGGTTCCTCGCTGCGGGCCACGTCTGCGCCGTGATGGGGTTCGAGGAATACTTCCCCATCGCGGCGAAGTATCGCGTGCCGATTGTCGTCACGGGTTTCGAGCCGATGGACATTCTACAGGGCATCCAGATGTGCGTGCAGCAACTGGAGTCGGGCCGTGCTGAGGTCGAAAACCAATACGCCCGCGCCGTCCGCAAGCAGGGGAATCAGCCAGCGCAACATCTCGTCGGCGAAGTTTTCCGCGTCGTGCCGCGTAAATGGCGGGGCGTCGGGGAAATCCCCGCGAGCGGACTCGGCTTGAGCGCGGCTTACGCGGCGTTCGACGCGGAACAAAAATTCGGCCTAACTGACCGGCGCGTTGATGAACCGGTTGACTGCTTGAGCGGGCAGGTGTTGCAGGGGCTCATCAAGCCACACCAATGCCTGGCGTTTGGCACACGCTGCACGCCGGAGCATCCACTGGGCGCGACGATGGTTTCCAGTGAAGGCGCGTGCGCGGCTTACTATCGGTATCGTCGGCACGGCGCCGCCGAGACGACGCGTGCAAAATGAAACCGCCCGACTTCAACGCAAGTTGCCCGCTGCCCCTCCAGCAATACCCGCACGTTTTGATGGCGCACGGCGGCGGCGGGAAGTTGATGCACCAACTGCTCGAAAGCGTTTTCGGCAAAGCGTTCAGCAACCCGATCCTCGACACGCGTCACGACTCTGCGCAGTTCGCCGTTCCTCCGGGAAAGCTCGCGATGACGACGGATTCCTACGTCGTGCGGCCGATTTTCTTTCCCGGCGGCGACATTGGTTCGATGGCCGTGCATGGCACGGTAAACGACCTCGCCATGAGCGGCGCTCGTCCGCTTTACCTCAGTTGTGCGTTTATCATTGAGGAAGGCCTGTCCATGGAATCGCTCTGGCGGGTGGTCTGCTCGATGCGCGACGCGGCGCAACGTTGCGGCGTGCAAATCATCACCGGCGACACGAAGGTCGTGGACAAAGGCAAAGGCGACGGTCTGTTCATCAACACGACCGGCATCGGTGTCATCGAGCACGTGCTCACCATCGCGCCACAAAGTGTCCGCCCCGGCGATGCGGTGCTCGTGAGCGGTGACTTGGGGCGTCACGGCATGGCGATCATGGCGGTACGCGAGGGGTTGCAATTTGAAAGCCAGATCGAAAGCGACTCCGCGCCCGTTCACGAAAGCGTGCTGTCGTTGATCAAGGCTGGAATTGAAATCCATTGCCTGCGCGACCTCACGCGCGGCGGCCTGGCCAGTGCTTTGAATGAAATTGCCGAGGCGGCAGGCGTCAAAATCGCCGTCGAAGAAATATCCATTCCCGTTCGCGAAGATGTTCACGCTGCCTGCGAAATACTCGGGCTTGATCCGCTGCATGTCGCCAACGAGGGCCGCTTCGTGGTCTTCGTTGCATCGCAGGATGCGGAGCGCGCACTGGACATCATGCGAAAGCATGAAGTAAGCGAGGGTTCAATCGTCATTGGCAAAGTCACCGAGAAGGCTCAGCCGCTTGTCGTATTGAAGAGCGCAATTGGCGCCAGCCGGATTCTCGACATGCCTAGTGGTGAGCAGCTGCCGCGGATTTGTTAGGGCCAGCCAACTCCGGTCGTGGTCGGCGACCAGGACATTGACCGGCCCTCAGCGCTGGGTGCGGGCAAGGGTGCCGCGAACCAATTTCACTTCTTCAGCCGGAAAAATAGCTTCGGTCCGATGTACATCACGTCCACGTGGTTGAGCGCGTTGCTCACGCCGGGTGTGACTGGCAACGGCACCCAACTGCCCGGGGCCATGGTCTCGCTCGCTTCCAGTTGGAAACCGCTGGGCGCGGTAGGCCAGGTTAGATGCAGCTTGCCGTTGCTGAGCTTAAGAGCTTCCAAGGCTGGCGGAGTGTCCACCAAGCGGAAGAATTTGCACGGACCAGTCGCCGGCATGTAAACGCGGCACTCGCCATTGGTCAACAGTGGAGTGATGGCCACCGGCGACCAGCGCTTCAAGTCGGAGCTCGACTCCAGCCGATATTCGGTGGCGTTGGTCGGCCAGCGCAGCAGGATGCTGGCGGCGGTCACTTTGACAAGTTCCAACCGGGACAGCAGCGGCGGCATCACCGTGATCATTTGTGAACGGTCTGGCGAGACGTTGCCACACGCATCCGTGGCCGTCCAAGTGCGCGTGACTGCGTACAGCTCCGGGTTCGGATAGTTGGTGGTCGTGCAGACCACACTGACCGTCGCCGTGCTGCAATTATCGGTAGCCACGGGCACATCGAACACGAGCGCGTCGCCGATGCAGATAGTCTTGTTAGAGCCAACCGAAAGTGTTGGCGGCGTGGTGTCGCGCACCGTGATCACCTGAGTGCAGTTCGCGCGGTTGCCGCAGGCATCGGTGGCGGTCCAGGTGCGCAAAATCACCTTCGCGTTGCCGCAAGTGTTCGTGAATGAATCGCTGAAGCTGACGCTCACCGCGCCGCCAGTGTCGGTTACGGTCGCCATCCCGGTGACGTTGGTTGTCGCGGCGGCCGGATACTCGAGCGTGGCGTCGGGTGGGCAAATGATCACGGGCGGCGTGGTGTCGCGCACGGTAATGGTCTGCACCACGTTGGTGCTGTTGCCCCACTCGTCCGTCGCGGTCCAGAGGCGGGAGACGACTCTGGTGCCACCGCAACTGTTACTGACGATGTCGCTGTAAGTGACGGTCGCCACGCCGCAGGAGTCCTCGGCCACGGCCACACCGGTGATGTTGGTCCCAGTGCTCGCCGGATATTCGAGAATCACGTTTGCCGGCGCCGTGATGCTGGGAGTCGTCGCATCACGCACTGTGAGCCGCTGGAAACATGTGCGTTGATTGCCGCAATCGTCCGTGGCCGTCCAGGTGCGGTCAATCACGCTCGCGATGAAGCCCGGTTCGACCGGCGGCTGCGGCGGCAACGGCGGCAACGGCGGCTGTGACTGCGGCGGCGGCAGTTGGTTAAGCCGGTTGAGATTCCCAATCGAGATGGTCTTGGCACCCGTGGAGATAGGCTCCGGCGGAGTGAGAACCTTGTGAGCCGAGACGAGGTCCGAGGCGATGGTGCCGCCGACATGGTCTGGTTGCGTGGACATGAGCACCACCCAGATTTCCACGACGACCCGGTCGCCGGTGTTTAGCCCGGAGACGCGGAACGTGCCCTGAATTTTCTCGTCAATGGTTCCAGCGTTGACGATCGCTGAGCTGAACGAGTCCACTTTGGCGTTGTTGTGGGGATCAACCGAGCCAAAGTCGGCGGTATCCACGAACGCGCAATAAACTTTGTAATTCTTGTCGTACCCGAACTCGTCATTGGAGGTGGTATGCGTGCTCCAACTGGTGGTGAATTCAATCGTGCCGTGTTCCGGACCCGGCCCGCCACTGACGTCAATCACTGCTTCGAAGGGCACGATTTGGCCCAGCGCCATGGGTTCTCCGCCCAGCGAGGTCAAGGCGTCCAGTTGACCCGCGGTCGGCCCGTACGCGACGGCATTCCGGAGTGGATCCGCTGCCCGGCCGGTGTTTGGGCAAGGCAGGCTGCCCGGCGCGAATTTGAGATACGTTGGCAGGTAAGGCGCGCTGCCCGCCACCGGGTCGGCGGCGTACCAGTTAATGTCGTAAGTGCTCGGAACGACCGCGTCGTTGTGGATGATGCTTACGTTGGTATCGCAATTGTCGGTCGCCGTCGCGTAGCCAGTGTTCGCCGGATCCAGCGAATCAGCGCATTGGACCGTCAAGCTGGCCGGGCAGGTGATGACCGGCGCAATCGTGTCATCCACAGTGATCGTCTGTGTGCACTCGGCAAAGTTGCCACAGTCGTCGGTCACCCGATAGACGCGAGTCACCCGTCCAGGACAACTGCCCACCAGCCCGCTGTCGCTGGTCATGGAGAACGTCAGTTCCGAATCGCAGCCGTCGGTGGTGCTCCCGCCAGCGGCCCGGAACGCCGCCAAATTGGTGTACGCCGGGGGCACGTCACCCGCGCACTGGACCTTGATAGTCGGGCACGTGATCGTGGGAGGAGTAATGTCCCGCACGATGATGGTTTGCAGACCGTTGGTGCTGTTGCCGCATTGGTCGGTCGCAGTCCACAGGCGGTTGACCGTCCGGCTAATTCCACAACTGTTGCTGACCACATCGCTGTAGCTGATGGTAACCGAGCCGCAGCCATCCACGGCGGTCGCGACACCGGTCACATTCGTGCGCGTGTCACCGGGGCAATCGAGCACCCGATTCGGTGGGAGTGTCAGTGCCGGTGGAGTGGTGTCGCGCACAGTGATGCGCTGATGGCAGTAATTGGCGTTGCCACATTCATCCACAGCAATCCACGTGCGGCCGATGATCTTGGTTCCCCCACATTGCGGTATCAGGAACTCATCAACGTAATTGATTTCCACACTTCCACCACTGTCCAGCCCGGTCGCCCAGCCTGTCTGATCGGGGTGGGTGCTTTCTCCACACTCCACGGTCACCCATGGCGGGCAATTGATGGTGGGTCGTGTGGTGTCCTGAACGGTGATGGTTTGCACACAGACTGAACGGTTGCCGCATTGATCCATTGCGCGCCAAAGGCGGGAAATCGTCTTGGTGTTGCCACACTTGTTGGCGACGGAATCCGAGAATGTGATGGTCACCGAACCGCAGCCATCCGTGGCCGTGGCCACACCCGTGGAGTTGGTGGTGGTGTCGGCGGGACATTCGAGCGTCACGCTCGGCGGGCAGGTGATAACTGGCGCGGTGACGTCACGAACCGTGATCGTCTGCGTGCAACTTGAAGCATTGTTGCATGGATCGGTCGCCGTCCAACGCCGCGTGATCGTGTAGGTATTGCCGCAACCGGCTGTGATCGTGTCCACATAGGTGATTGCGACCGAGCCGCTGGCATCCGTTGCCGTGGCGATTCCTGTGGCGTTGATCGTCGTGACTGCGGGACATTCGAGCGTCACGCTCGGCGGGCAGGTGATAACCGGCGACGTTGTGTCACGCACCGTGATTGTTTGGGTGCAGCTTGAACTGTTGCCGCAGAGGTCAGTGGCCGTCCAGCGACGCGCAATCGTTTTGCTGCCGCCGCAACCGTTTGTGACCGAATCCACGAAGGTGATCGTAACCGAACTGCAGGTGTCGGTGGCTGTGGCCACGCCGGTGGCGTTGGTGGTGGTGACGGCGGGATATTCCAATGTCACGTCGGCTGGACAGGTAATGACGGGTGCTGTGATATCACGCATCGTGATCGTCTGCGTGCAGGTTGAAGAATTGTTGCATTGATCAGTTGCTGTCCAACGGCGCGAGATCACGTAGGTATTACCGCAATTGGCTGTGATCGTGTCCGCGTAGGTGATCGTGACCGCGCCGCCAGCATCAGTTGCCGTGGCGACTCCCGTGGCGTTGGTTGTGGTGACCGCAGGACATTCCAGTGTCACATTCGTCGGGCAGGTGATGACGGGCGCTGTCGTGTCACGCACGGTGATGGTTTGGGTGCAGCTTGAACTGTTGTTGCACTGATCGGTCGCAGTCCAAGTGCGTGAGATGACGACAGTGTTCGCGCAGTTCGTCGTGACCAGGTCGCTGAACGTGATGGTGGCCGAGCCGCAGGCATCCGTGGCCGTGGCCGCGTCGGTGTTGCCAGGGCTGGTATCGGCGGGAAATTCGAGCGTGCGATTCGCGGGGCAGTTGATCACCGGGGGGTTGATGTCACGAACGGTAATGTTCTGCACACGACTGACGGAATTGCCACATTCGTCCGTGGCGGTCCACGTGCGCGCGATGACTCTGGTCGCGCCACAACCGTTCGTTTCGGAATCGCTGTAAATCACGGTGGTATGGCTGCAACCGTCCGTCGCCGTGGCCGCGCCAGTCACGTTCGTGGTCGTGACCGCCGGGCAATCGAGGACAAGGTCAGGTGGACAGGTGAGCACAGGTGCGCCGGTGTCCACCACCGCCACATCGGTGGAACAGGAAACCGTGCAAGCGTTGGTCGTGATGGTCAACGCGAGCGTGTAGTCCGCGCCGCAAACTGGTCCCGCGACAATCTTGACGGTTGATTGATTGGCCGAACCAGAAATTGAGCCGTTGCCGGCCACGGTCCACAAATAGGATTTCATTCCCGTTGGCGCGCTGAAAGTGTTCGTGGCACGCAGACAAGTGTTCGTAACTCCGCTGATGGCACAGGCGGGCGGCGTTTGCACCGAAAGCACGACGTCGTCCGTCTTCACGCAACCGTTCACCTGCGTGACAGTCAAACGCAGCGTGGCACCGGCCGTGGAAACCCGCGCGGTCGTCACGAGTGCAGCGGGATCGTCAATGGTTGCACTCCCGCTGACTACGCTCCACATTGTACTGCTCACCGATTGCAGCCCACTTGAGGCTAAGCCTTGCAGGGCAAACGCCGTCTCCTCACCCTCGCGGCAGCGGACCTGATCTGGACCTGCGTTTGCGCCGGGACCAATGTTCAGGCTGTATTGGATCGGATGGATGAAATCCTCAATGGACGCGCTGCTGGATGAAGAAGCCTTGGTCTTGACCATGATCGTTTTGAAACCGACCGAAAAGCACGGATCGAAATTGCCGAGCAGTGCGGTGAGGTCAATGGCCGCCTCGGCGAAAGCGTTCGGCGCGTAGCTCATCTGATCAAACGCGCTGAAAGGCGTGGCCACGGTGTTGCTGTTCAGCGCAACGAATACGCGACCCACCGGCAAACTCGTTGTCACGTCGGCGTAGGCAAAACCGCCTCCGCCTGCCTGCCAGCGCCACGCAAAAAAATCCGCCACCTTGCCGCCACCCGTGAAACCGATGCTCAGCAGGATGTCATTCGTGGAGCGCCCGCCGTTCGAACCGCCGGACGTGAACGTGCCATTTCCGTTCAGCGTGAGCGGGCTTTGGAGAAACTCAAAATCAATGTAAGAATCGCCGGAAGTGCTCAGACGATCAGCCGCGATCACGGTCCACACATGACCGTCGGTGTCGGAACCGATGTGCAGCAACACGTTGTTGATGTCCGTCTTCGAGGAAGGTTTGCTGGCGGTCCACCCCCACGTGTTCGGGTTGTCCACCCACTTATCACCGCCGGTGAAAATGTTGTCCGCCGTATT
>CAYIOH010000082.1:0-10924 GCA_964364975.1 uncultured Bifidobacteriaceae bacterium | reverse complement strand
CAGGCCCTGCTCGACCGCCTGCCGGAACTCCAATTCGCTGATGGCGTCAACGAGTGTCGCGTCAGGCGGCAGTTTCTCCGCCACTTCGAGCAAGATGTCTTTAGCGCTCATGGCTGAAACATTACGGCCTTGGAAGCTTTTTGCGAACAAAAAGATTGCGCTCGTCCAAGCCCCATGCGGGTGCCCTTGCCGGCGACGGCGAGGATGGCGCTGTTCACAAGGTTGGAGGTTGCCGGTTGCCGGTTGCAGATTCAAGCGCGGCATTCAACTTCCGTTTTTTGCCCGGCGAAAGTATGCACCCGTTTCACGCTTAACATTTCTCTGGACAACCAACTTTTCGCGTCGCAGAGTGAAAACTACGAAAAAGGATAGGCGGAAGAATCCGCCGTCTATCCCTTGTTGGCTATGACATGAAGATGAACCGGAAACGTTGGTTGATTGCCGTTGCGGTTCTCCTCACTATCGTTGCGGGCGTGTTTCTTTGTCTGCCTTGGGCTGTTCGACAGCATCAATACTTGGCGCGCAAAGATTGGAAGGCGGGGGCAATACCGGAGATCGCCAAGTTCGCGAATGACTCCAAGTGGGTATCCGAGGAGATCGCCCTTCTCGGTTCAGAGGAAGCGACGGGAGGCCAACGCATCATCGCAGATCGGTGGCTGACCGACAGGATGGTTCTCATGGCGAGCGGCGAGTGGCTGGTCTACAAGAGCCATTGCAGCAAAGCGCCTCCTCATCAGGTACGCGACATATTCCTGGGCAAAGGGTCAAACGGCAGATGGTACTACAGCACCTGCCATTTCTGTGTCGGCATGTGTGCCCTAGTTATGATGCAGGATATGCCACCATACGATCTCGCGACCTTCGCCCTTCGCTACCACCTGAAGGAGTTCGACGGTGTCTCGGATGAATGCCTTCAACAGACGCAGACCTTCCCAGACCCCAGCCAGGCGTCCGGTCGGACATACACTGCCGACAGCAAACCGGAGCTTCCGGATCTGTCACCTCTTCGGCGCGTCGCAACCACCGCCGTCAGTGTTGCTACGAATTCAGACCCCGATCTCGTAGGCCATGGCCTCGATTTCCATGCGATCCGGTACGAGCGCCGATTTCCCCAATCCGATAGACCAGCAGGTATTGCTTATACGGCAATCTACTGCGACAGCACTTTGCGCGGTGGCGACGCCACGGGTATCGACATTGAGGTGCGAGACAATCAAGCGCACTTCAAATCGCAGAAGGGCCAACCGTTGTGGTCGTGCGCGCTGGATGGATCGCCGAGCGTTCCTGAGGATGTGCTTGCGCGGATCGCCCTCGGAG
The DNA here is from genome assembly GCA_964364975.1 of uncultured Bifidobacteriaceae bacterium. Classification (GTDB taxonomy): domain Bacteria; phylum Verrucomicrobiota; class Verrucomicrobiia; order Limisphaerales; family JADLHS01; genus JALOTT01. The sequence continues at coordinate 9,607 of CAYIOH010000082.1, read as the reverse complement.
CATTCAAGAGTTTCTGGCCCAAGATCGACAGCAACCGCCTATCTCTTGATAAGATCGTTTGTTGTGATCCTATCGGAGAAAACAAATACAGAGTCAGCTTTCGATTGGCCGCCCCCTCTGTCGGGATGCCCTCAACAGCGACATATGCACTGATCGAAATGGATGTCAGCACTGACGGAACTGTTGCAGAAAGCGAAGTTCAGTGGGCTTCACGGTGACCATCAGAGACGCAAAGCCGCAGAAAATGAAGTCGGCCAACATGAGGATCAGCCGCAAGTCATCCAGAATTGTCGTCTCCTCCTCTACGTTCTCCTGACTTCACTTTGAACCTTTGCCGCCAGCCAGTCGCCAATCGAGAACTTTCAATTGAACCCCACGCCGTCCGTTGAACTCGTTGACTTGCGGCGCGAAGGCGAGGTCGAATTTTCCCACGGGCAGGGATCCGTTCCCGGCGTTCCACCACACGGCTTCGTGCGTCACGTTGCCGTCCGTGACCCACAGCTTCACGTGCTGCTTCCCGCTGCCCATGCGCTGGAGCGGACGTTGGTGCGCAAGGTTGCGCGCGATGAATTGCACGGTCGGGTTCCCCTGCCCCGTCGGGCGCAACTCCGAAAGCGTTCGGAGCGAATCCAGCGTGAGTTCGTCGAGGCCCACTTCGGCATCGAGGCGCAAGGGCGGCTGCAAATCTTCCGGCTTGAGCGCGCGGCGGGCGAGTTCGTTGAGGCGCAGGCGTAACGCATCCAGTTTGTCGGGATGAATCGTCAGGCCCGCGGCCATGGCGTGACCGCCGTGGCGCACGAGCAGGTCGTCGCATTCGCGCAGCGCGGCGGCGAGGTCAAATCCAGCAATGCTCCGGCCCGAACCGCGCCACTCGTCCCCTTCCCCGCCGACGATGATGGTGGGCCGGTAAAATTCCTGCAACACGCGCGACGCCACGATACCCACGACGCCGATGTGCCAGAGCAACTGGCCTTCGACGATGACGAAATCCTTTTCCGGATTGAACCGCGCCCGCACCGCGCCGGAAACCTCCTCGAAAATACTGCGTTCGATTTTCTGCCGTTCACGATTGCGCGCGTCGAGGTTTTGCGCGATGGGCATCGCCTCGGCTTCATCGCGCGCGAGCAGGAGTTGAAGCGCCTCCTCGGCGGTTTCCAACCGCCCGGCAGCGTTCAGGCGCGGGCCGAGTTGGAAACCGACTTCGTACGTGCCGAGTTTTGGCGGGCATTGCGCGACCCGCTTCAAGGCGACGAGGCCGGGGCGCTGCGTGGCGTTCAGCTTTTCCAAGCCGACAGAGACGAGAATCCGGTTTTCGCCCGTCAGCGGGACAATGTCGGCTATGGTGCCGAGCGCGACCAGGTCCAGCAGCGGCTTCAAATCAAAGTCCATCGCGCCGGGCAGGTTGGTTTCGCGTCCGCGCTTGACGATGGCGTGGGCGAGTTTGAAGGCGAGGCCGACGGAGCAAAGTTCGGTGAAGGTTGGAGTCCAGTTTTTAGGCTGTCCGGCGTCCGGGGAAGGACAAGCTAAAGCTTGAACTCCAACTTGCGGATTCACCAGCGCCACCGCTTCGGGCGCGGGCGACGAAACCTGGTGATGATCGAGCACGATGACATCCACCCCGCGTTGCTTGAGCCAGCCGATGGTATTCACCGCGGTTGAGCCGCAGTCCACGGCCAAGAGCAGCGTTGCGGGGAACCTCTTGAGGCAATTCTCCACGGCGTCTTGGCTCAGGCCGTAGCCTTCGTCCATGCGATTCGGCAAATAGTAATTTGCCTGCCAGCCCAGCCGGTCGAGCACTTCGAGCAGCAGCGTGGTCGAAGTCACGCCGTCCACGTCGTAATCGCCGAAGATGACGAGTGACTCGCGATTTTCGCGCGCACGCAAGAGGCGCTCGACGGCTTTGTGCATGTTCGGCAACCGGAATGGGTCGGCGAGATTTTTGAGGCGGGGTTGGAGGAAATTTTGGATGGCCGCCGGCTCGCTGAAACCTCGGTTGAGGAGGCATTGCGTCAGCAACGGGGAGATTTTCAGTTGGGCCGCGAGCTGGCCCGCCAGAAGCGGCTGCGGCGGCGCGAGCGCCCAGCGATATTTCATTGCGTCCTCTCCAGTAGGCGCAACAACAGGTCAAACCAGTCTGCGAGGTGGTTCACGATCAGCCCGCCGAGCAGGACGAAGTATCCGCCGGCGACAACCGACGCTGCGTAGCCCAACCAGATCATCACACCGTCTTCCTCCATCATGCTGAACGCCAGTAAAATGATGGCGTAGCTGGGCAGCGCGTTTGACCCTAGGAACGGCGGCGATGGCAGCGGCAGCGCCAGCAGGAAGGCCATGAACACGACAAGCAATGCGTTGGCGAGCCGGGAAATGGGCCACGTCATCCAGGTGGTGCGCCGTGGGCGCACGCCCTTTTCAAGAAAGCGGAGAAACTTCAATCCGCCGCCGAGAATGGCGCGGCGGACTTTGGGTGGCAATTCGCAGTCGCCGAGTTTAACGGGCAGACGCGGCGTCTTTCCCAAAGCCAGCCGCAACGCGAGCAAACCGATGATCGGCCCCAACAGCGTGCTCATGCCGGGAACGGAAACCCACGCCACAAACGGAAGGCTCAACAGGACAAAAACGAGATACAAGCCGCGCCCGCCAGTGCGTTCGATAAGTTGATTGGACGTGAGCGAGGCGGGCACGCCACGGCCCTCAAGTATCCGTGCGAGGCTTTGCGACAGGGGTTCGTGGGCGGAAGTTGTTTCGACTGGCGGCATCTGCGGGCAGCTTTCCGTAACGGGTGCGCCGAGTCAATGCGTCTGGCGGGCGTTCACTTCTTGTCGTGAGGATCCGTTTTCCCTCTCTCGTCTCCTTCGCGCTTTTCCCGGTTCAAATCCTTTTTCTCCTTCCGTTCGCGCGCCTTCTGCTCCCGCTGCGCCGCTGTCACCGACAGCAGAACCGAAGTCAGGATGATTACGCCCACCACCAGCAGCGAAACGCCCGTGGGGATTTTCACTTGAAACCATTTCTCCGGTTGGTCATGCGGGTCGAGCAGCATCTTCACGCCGATAAAGATGAGCACCACGGACAACCCGACCTTGAGGTAGCGGAAATAATCAATCATCCCGGCCAGCACGAAATACAGCGAGCGCAGGCCGAGAATGGCAAACACGTTCGAGGTGAAAACGATGAAGGGCTTGGTCGTGACGCCAAAGATGGCCGGAATGGAGTCCAGGGCGAAAATCAGATCCGTGGTTTCGACCATCAGCAGCACGAGGGCCAGCGGCGTGAGCGCCAGCCGGCCATCAAGTCGGGTGGTGAATTTCTGGTTGTTGATCTCGCCGGACACGGGAAACAGCTTACGGGCCAGGCGGAGGACCGGGTTTTTCTCCGGATGCACTTCTTCATTGCCCACAAAGATCATCTTGATGCCGGTGAAAATGAGAAACGCGCCGAACACATAGAGCAGCCAGGTGAACCGCACGATGAGCGCCGCGCCCGCCGCGATCATCACGCCGCGCATGACCAGCGCGCCGAGGATGCCCCAGAACAACACGCGATGCTGGTATTGGGGCGGCACGCGGAAGTAGGTGAAGATGAGCGCAATGACAAACACGTTGTCCATGGACAACGAGAGTTCGATGAGGTAGCCCGTGACAAATTCAACCGCCTCCTGCCGTCCGCGCAGGGGCACAAGGGCAGCGGCGAAGAGGAGCGAAAGCGTGACCCAGATCGCCGTCCAGGTCAGGGCCTCCTTGAATTTAACCACGTGGGCGCGCCGGTGAAAGACGCCGAGGTCCAACGCCAGGAAAAATATGACGCACAGGACGAAACCACCCCAATGCCACGGGGTGATCTCAATCCAGGCAAGCATGGGCAAGTTCATGGTCGGTCTTGAATCTTAATCTTAATCCTGCTCTTAATCTTGTTCCCCAAACAGAGCGACGCGATTAAGATTACGATTACGATCAAGAACAAGAAGGGAAATCAAACCTTTGCCGGCGCCGCCGTACTTTCCAGCGCCACCTGCGATCCGATGTGCGGACGTTGGCCCTTGTGCCACCACAACACAATCGCGCTGGCGATATAGATGCTGGAATACGTCCCGGTGAGAATACCAACCAAGAACGTGAAGGCAAAGTCGTTCACCGGCCCGCCGCCAAAAATGTAGAGCGAGAAGGTCGCCAGAAACACCGTGCCGGACGTGATGATCGTGCGGCTCAAGGTTTGATTGAGCGCCTTGTTCATCACCTCGCGGAACGTGCCGCGCATGCCGAGTTTCAAATCCTCCCGGATACGGTCGAAGATGACGATGGTGTCGTTGATCGAGAAACCGATGATGGTTAGAACCGCGGCCACAGTCGTGACATTCAACTCGCGTCCGGCCAGGAAATACCAGCCGAGCGTCATCAAGATGTCGTGGATGATCGCAACCACTGCGCCGACGGCGAACGAAAACTCGTAGCGAAACGCCACGTAAATCAAGATGCCGAACATCGCCAACAGCGCGGCGTAAATGGCCCGGTTGCGGATTTCCGCGCCGACGGTGGGGCCAACCTTGTCTTCGCCTTTCTTCTCAAACTTCGCCTCCTTGAAATCGGTCTGGAGTTGTTCGAGCACCAACTTGCCCACGTCCACACCGGCTTTTTCGACTTCTGGCGGCGTGCGCACGGTAACCCGGAGCGTTCGCGTGCCGGCGCCAACGTCACGCTGATATCCGATGAGCGCCTCGCCCAGCTTCGTCTTGGCTACGGAATCGCGAATTTGATCCACGCCAATGTCCCTTGTTTGATCGAACGCAAGTGTCAGCGTGTTGCCGCCAGCGAACTCGACGCCGAGCACTTTCTCACCGCGAACGAAGATGCCGTAGCCGTTGCCGATCACAATCAGCAGCCACGACGCAGCGAACGCGGGGATGGCCCAGCGCATGAAATCAATTTTCGACCCGCGAATGAGATGCAACATGCGCAGGCTCTTGAGCAGATTTTTGGCGAGCAGCCAGTCGAAAATCAGCCGCGTCACGACCAGCGCGCTGAACATGCTCACCGTCACGCCGATGGTCAGCGTCACGCCGAATCCCTTGACCGGGCCGGTGCCCATGAAAATCAGAATGACCGACGCGATCAGGGTGGTGAGGTTGGAGTCGAAGATCGTGCCAAAGGCTTTGTCGTAGCCGGCGCTCAACGCGCCACGCATGGATTTGCCGGCGGCAAGTTCTTCGCGGATGCGCTCAAAGATGAGCACGTTGGCGTCCACGGCCATGCCGATGGTGAGCACGATGCCCGCAATGCCCGGCAGCGTGAGCGTGGTGCCGATGGAACACATCACCCCGAGCAGAATGACGATGTTCAGCATGAGCGCGACGTTGGCGACCACCCCGGCGAACAGGTAGTAAATCAACATGAACGCGGCAACGGCGATGACACCGATGATCACCGCATTCCTGCCGCTGCGAATCGAATCTTTGCCAAGCGTCGGGTCCACGTCGTTTTGATAGACGATGGATAGCGGCGCTTTGAGGGGATTCTCCAGCACGTTCGCCAGCTCGAACGCCGCCTGCAGGTCGAAGCTCCCGGTGATTTGTCCGCGACCGCTTGGAATCTCGCCTTGAATCACGGGCGCCGAATACAGTTCGCCATCCAGGACAATGGCGAGGCGGCGACCGATGTTTTCACGGGTAATGTCGGCGAACAGCGCCGCGCCTTCGGCGTTAAGCGTAAAATCAATCTGCGGCTCGCCAAGATTGCCGCGAACGACCATGGCGCTCTTGATGGCGCTGCCCGTCAAGCCGCGTTCCGGTTTCTTCTTCACGATAACCTGCTCGACGTGCTCCCCTCCGGTGGTCGAGCGCTCCTTGCGCTTGAGCAATACGTAGCCAGGCGGGATTTCGCCGGCTTCGATTAGTTTGTCGCTGTCTTCATGCACCATCCGAAATTCCAGGAACGCGGCGCGTTGGATTTGTTTTTGCGCGCTTTCCTTGTCGGATTCGGACAAGCCGGGCAACTGAATCATGATGCGGTTGTTGCCCGCCGGTTGGATGATCGGCTCGGCCACGCCGAAGCGATCCACACGCCGGCGCAGGACTTCGACCGCCTGCGACAGGGCGCCTTCCAATCCCGAAACTTGATTGGTGACCGACATGACCTGCCCCATTTTGTTGGTGACCGTCTCGATGTTCACCAGCCGGTTGGTGTCCATTTCGACGAGAAAGAGCGTGCCCCCTTGCAGGTCAATGCCCAGCTTGATGCGTCCGGCGGCTTCGCGCTGGAGGCGATTGAGAATGAACGTGGTCGGATACAATTCGTTCCTGGTCTGAACGATCGGGAAGTATTTCGTGATGTCGTTGGTGCCGACGGCCATCTGCAAATTGCGGAACGCCCGCTCCGGGTGCCCCTTTTGCAGCTCGCGCGCCTGGTAAACAATGTTGGAAAACGTGGCGTCGGAACCGCGCGCGCGCTCCTGAAATACCTGGACGAGGTCGCGACCTTGCGGCGGGTAAATCTCGTAGAGCGACCACGCCACGACGATGCCGATGAAAACCAGCTTCCAGAAATGATTGCGGTTCATGGGAAAAGCTTAGGCTGCGCCCGCGTCGCCGCTGCGCTCGGTGATTTCAGCGATGGCCGACTTGGTGATTTCAAGCTTGGTGTCGGCGGAGCGAATCGTGAGTGTTTTTTCCTTCACGGTCAGGACAACGCCGAGGATGCCGCCGCTGGTGAGCACTTTGTCGCCGGGTCGCACGGTCTTGAGCAGAATGGCGTGCTCCTTGGCCTTCTTCTGCTGGGGCCGGATGAGGATGAAGTAGAAGACAACAATGAGCAGGACAAGTGGAACGAAGCTAGTCCAAGCGGGCGGCGCTTCCTGACCGGGCTTGGCCGGAGGTGCCATTGCCAAAATTGTGTGCGTGCAGTTCAAATCCATAATTTAATAAAGTGGGCGCTCAATCTAAGGAAGCCGACGCGTTTGGCAAGCGTTATGAGCGCGGAATATCCGTCCTGGAAATAAAATAGCTTTGCGATCGTGAGGTGGCGCGATAGGCTGGCGAAACGCGACAACTCGTTGATTGACTTGACCGACGATGAACCCGTTTTTCAGCTTGCGGATCCGCCTGATGGTGACGGTCCTCGTGGCCATCACGCCGGCGTGGGTGCTGATGTATTTCACCGACCTGCCGTGGACGGGATTTCTCATGGGGTTGCTGGCGTTGGGTGCGGCGTGGTTTGGCGGCGAGCGGTTCGTCCTGCGGCAGTTGCGCGTGATCCTTGAGACGACCCGCAAGCTGGGCACCGGCGACCTGACCAGCCGCACACAACTGGATAAAGTGCGCGGCGAACTCGGCGAAGCGGCGCGGGCGGTGGACAGCATGGCGGAGTCACTCCAGGCCCGCGCGAAACAGAATGAGGACGCCGAGCACACGCTGCTGCACCGCGCGCTGCAACAAACCGTCGTGGCCGCGCTCGGCCAGTTCGCACTCATCAACATTGATTTCAACGCCTTGCTGGAGCAGGCGATCATGCTGGTTTCGCAGACCTTGGAGGTCGAGTTCTGTGAGGTGCTGGAACTCACGCCCGACGGTCACCGGCTCCTGTTGCGCGCCGGGGCGGGTTGGAAGGAAGGCCTCGTCGGCACGGCCACCATGGATGCCGGTCGGGAGTCCCAAGCGGGCTTCACCTTGAACAGTGGCGAACCGGTGGTCGTGGGTGATTTTCGGCACGAAACCCGTTTTCAAGCGCCGCCATTGCTCACCGAACACGGCGTGGTGAGCGGCGTGAGCGTGGTCATCGCCACGCGCCAACGACCTTACGGCGTACTAGGCGCGCACACCGCGCGGGCACGAAAGTTTACCGGTGAAGAAGCCCACTTCCTGATGTCGGTCGCCACCGCGCTGGCCATGGCCGCCGAACGGTCGCGCGCGGAAGCCGAATTGCAAAAGCTCGCGGCCTTTGCCCAGCTCAATCCCAATGCCGCCCTCGAACTGGCGCCCGATGGCACCATCACCTACTTCAACGACGCCGCGCTCAAACTTGCGTTGTCCGGCAAAAAAGCACATCCGCGCGCGGTGCTGCCGGCGAACGTGGTGGAAATTGTGCAGAGCAGCCTCGCTACCGGCCGGAGTCGCATGCGGCTCGAAACCAAATTCGAAGGCCGCACGTTGTCCTGGTCGTTTCATCCGGTCGCCGCCAGCCACGTCGTGCATTGCTACGTGCAGGACATCACCGATCAGTTGAACCTGGAAGCGCAGTTGCGCCAGTCGCAGAAGATGGAGTCCATCGGCCAGCTCGCCGCCGGCGTGGCGCACGACTTCAACAACATGCTCACGGTCATTCAAGGACATGCGGGCATTTTAATGGCCCGGCCGAATTTGCCGCCCGAAACGTACGACTCCGCGCAAGCCGTGTTTTTCGCCTCCGAACGCGCCGCCAGCCTCACGCGCCAGTTGCTCATGTTCAGCCGGAAGAATGTCATGCAACGCAAGCTGCTCGATTTGCGCGAAATCATCAGCAACCTGACCGGAATGCTCAAACGCCTGCTCGGCGAAACCATCACGCTGGAATTCAATCCGCCCAAGGATTTGCCCGTAATCCATGGCGACCCAGGCATGATGGAACAGGTCATCATGAACCTTTCCGTCAACGCGCGCGACGCCATGCCCGGCGGCGGCAAGCTTGTTATCAATGTCAATCCAGCGGAAATTAGCGACGCCTACGTGCAAACCCACCCGGAAGCACGGCCAGGGGATTTCGTCTGTTTGCGCGTCACCGACACCGGCGTTGGTATGGACACAACCATCATCAACCGCATCTTCGAGCCGTTCTTCACCACCAAGGAAATCGGCAAGGGCACAGGCCTCGGTCTGTCAACCGTTTACGGCATCGCCAAACAGCACGACGGCTGGATCGAAGTTGCCAGCCAGGTCGGACGGGGAAGCACCTTCAACGTTTTCTTCCCTGCCAGCGACCAGGCGGCGCAAACCGGAAAATCTGGCGTGGTTCCAAGCACGTTCGTGCGCGGCGGCACCGAAACCGTGCTCGTCGTCGAAGACGAACCGGTGTTGCGCGGCATGGCTCATGTCATTCTGGAGGAATTCGGCTATCGCATCCTCGACGCGGCCACGGGCAAGGAAGCCCTGTCTGTGTGGAAAGAACACCAGGGAGCGATTGACCTGTTGCTGACCGACGTGGTCATGCCCGGCGGCATGTCCGGCGTCGAGTTGGCGGAAAAGCTTCGGGCCTCCAAACCCGCCCTCAAAGTCATCTTCAACAGTGGTTATGTCGTGGACGAAATGAACGAGGCGTTCCTGGCCAGAATCAACGCCCGCTTCTTGCAGAAGCCTTACACCCGCACCACGCTGGCCCGCGCCATCCGGCAGGCGCTCGACGGAAAAAGCCCGAAATAAAAACCGTCGAAATCAACTCTTTGCCATTTGCACGACCCGCGCGACCGCGTCGTCAATCTTCACAGGTATGACCACCCCGCCGCGCGGTTTAATTTCCACTTCGCCCTTGGCCAGCGATTTTTCGCCGATGCTGATGCGAACGGAGAGAAGCCTTCCGAAGCGCGGCTGTGCGCGAAGCGTCAGCCGCAGCGAGTTCACATTGCTGCGGCTGGTCTGCGACACAGCCGC
>CAYIOH010000081.1:0-10931 GCA_964364975.1 uncultured Bifidobacteriaceae bacterium | reverse complement strand
CGTGCCCGAAAACTCCCACCTAAGTCCGCTTTATTTGTTCTTTCACGCCATCCAAAAATCCTTCGATAAAGATCAATACGCCCTGCCAATTTTTGCCGGCTTGATCCTCCTGGCTTCCACCGTGATTTTCACGGCGAGCATCCTCCTGAAACGCTCGCGGGCACCGTTGACGGTGACTTTGATACTGTTCGCCGGCATGCCGCTGTATTCGGTCATGACCCACTGGTTCGAGAACGAGCAGCGCGGGCATCTGTTCGGTTATTGGTTCGGTCACGACATGTTCACGCCACCCTTCACCGATCCGGACGGCAAATTCGGCTGTTACGATCCCAAGTTGCGCGCGGAGATGATGAAGGACCCGGAGAAGGCCAGGTTTATCTACCCTGAAATGACGCGCGACGCGATTCTTTACGGCGGCACGGACCCGGGCCGCTTCTGCCCCACTTACATGATTTTTGACGAGAGTTTCATCCCGCCACACTGCAAACCGCGTGACCCGAACTTCGACCGGCGCGACGTTTACATCATCACGCAGAACGCGCTGGCCGACGGCACCTACCTCAATTACATCCGCGCCCATTACAACCGCAGCACCCAGAAGGACCCGCCATTTTTCCAGGAGTTGTTGCGTGGTCCGGCGGCGCGCGACCCGCAACACCCGCAATATGACCCCCGCACGAATTTCATCGCCCGGCTCGCCTTCACCCTGTTGGACAAGCCCTTCACGAAATTGGGCGCGAACATCGAGGCCCGCCGTCGCCGCGAGGGCGTGTACCCGCCCAAGGAAATGTACATTGCCACGCCGGACGACTCGGCGCGTTGTTTCAACGAGTATCTCGGTGAGGCGGGGAAACGTGCCCAGCATGATCAACTTCATCCCAACGAACCGCGGCAGGTGAGGCCCGGGGAAGGTGTGGTTTACGACACAAACTCCGGCCGCGTTCAAGTTTCCGGCCAGGTCGCCGTCATGGCCATCAACGGCTTGCTCACCAAGGTCATGTTCGACCACAATCCCACGAACGAATTCTTCGTGGAGGAAAGCTTCCCGCTGGACTGGATGTATCCGCACCTGACGCCGTTCGGGGTCATCATGAAGATCAACCGCCAGCCGTTGCCGACACTGTCGGACGAAATCCTTCAGCGCGATCACGAGTTCTGGGCGAAATTCTCCGACCGGCTCATTGGCAACTGGATCACGCCCGACACCCCCGTGAAGGAGATCGCCCAGTTCGTGGAGAAGGTTTATCTCCGTCACGATTTCAGCGGCTTCAAAGGCGACCGGGCATTTGTCCGCGACGACCAGGCACAAAAGGCGTTTTCAAAACTGCGCAGTTCCATCGGCGGCGTTTACGCGTGGCGACTCAGCGGAATGGCTCTGACCAGGGACGGCGACTTTCGCGCCAAAACCCAGGAAGAATTCAACCGGCTTTTCAGGGAAGCCGATTTCACTTTCCGTCAGGCGTTCGCATTTTGCCCGTACAGCCCGGAAGCTGTGTTCCGCTACGTGCAACTCCTGACCCAGCCGCAAATCGGACGTTTTGAGGACGCCCTGATCGTCGCTGAGACTTGTTTGAAGCTTGATCCCTACAACGGCCAGGTCATCGGCCTGGTGAACCAACTCCGCGACACCGTGAAACGATCCGGTGAAATGGAAAAGATCCGCAACAACTTCCAGCAGATGGAAGACAGCGTGCGCAAGAATCCCACCAACGTTCAGGCGGCCTTCGACCTCGTTTCCGCCTACCTGTCCGTGCAGCAAACCAATCACGCCGTGACCGTGCTCGAACGCATGGTTCAGCAGCCGCAGGTGGACCCCAACGCCGTGCTGACCGCCGCAAGGGTGTTCGCCGATATGCGGGCCTGGCCCCAACTCGAAGTCACGCTGGAGCGACTGGTCAAAGTCCTGCCCGATGAACCCGAGACCTGGTATGACCTGGCCGTGCTGAAGTCCAGTCTCGGCAAACAAACCGAGGGCCTTACCGCCCTGACCCACGCCCTGGATTTGAGCGCCAGGCGGCTTGAAAAGAATCCCGCCGCGAGCAACCTGCTCATCAAAGCCCGGAACGACCCGAGCTTCAATCCGTTGCGGCCATTGCCCGAATTCCAGAAGCTTGTCCCGCCACCGTAGGCCGTTGCCGTTCCGGGGAAGTTGAAGGTTCAAAGCTCCAAGGAAACATCAAACATTAATCGCCAGCCGGCCCGATCCCGCGGCTTTCAACCTTTTTCTTTGTGCTTCACTTGAACTTTGAGCTTTGAATTCTGACTTCCAGGCTTCCCTTGGCAGTTGCCCGCCGCGCCAGGATTGTTTATTTTTAACCCACATTGAAGATGTTTCGCAAGCCGATGAAGAAAGCTGACGCACCAAACACTGAAACCGCAAAAGCACCCGCGGAGGTCGCCCCTGCCGCCGCCGCCGAGGCCGTGCTGCCCGTGTCCCCGGCCACGCTCACGTCCGAGCAACTTGAGGAATTGAAAGCGCGCGCCGCCCAAGCCGGCGATTTTTGGGACCGTTTGCTCCGCGCCACCGCCGATTTTGAAAACTTCAAGAAGCGCGCCGCCCGCGAGCGGCAGGACGCGGCCAAATACGCCAACGAGGCGCTGATTCAAAAATTGATTCCAGTACTCGACAACTTCGACATGGCCCAAACCGCCGCGCAATCCGGTCCGGCAAATGGATCGCAGTCGTTGCAAGCCGGCATTGCGATGATTCATCAGCAGTTCAGGAGCGCCCTCGCCGACGCCGGGGTGGAAGAGGTGGACGCCGCCGGCAAGCCGTTTGACCCGACCCTGCACGAAGCCGTGTCGCAACAAGAAACCGCTGACGCGCCCGAAGGCCAGGTTGTGCAGCAGCTCCGCAAAGGCTACAAACTCCGCGAGCGGTTGCTCCGTCCCGCCACCGTCATCGTCGCGAAAAAGCCAGCCGCACCGCCCGCTGTTTGACGCAACCCGCAACCCGACCAGCATGGCCAAACGCGATTACTACGAAATCCTCGGCGTGCCCCGCGACACTGACGATGAGGCCATCAAGAAGGCCTACCGCAAGCTCGCCCTCAAATTCCATCCGGACAAGAACCCCGGCAACAAGGCCGCCGAGGAAAGCTTCAAGGAACTCGGCGAGGCTTACGAAGCCTTGAGCGATCCGCAGAAACGGGCGGCTTATGACCAATACGGCCACGCGGCGTTCGACGCGCGCGCGCGCGCAGGCCGAGGTTTCGGCGGCGGCGGGTTCCACGATCCATTCGAGATTTTCCGCGAGGTCTTTGGTGGTGGCGGCAGCATCTTTGACGATTTTTTCGGCAGCCGGCACGATCCCACGCAGCCGCAACGCGGTGATGATTTGCGCTACGACCTCGAGATTTCCTTTGAAGAAGCCGCGCTCGGTTGCGAAAAGGAAGTCACCGTCACCAAACCCGAGCCTTGCGAGACGTGCGAAGGTTCGGGCGTGGAAGCCGGTTCGCGCACCAAGACCTGCCCCACCTGCCACGGACGCGGCCAGGTCATTACCGCGCGCGGCATTTTCAGCATTGCGCAAACCTGCCCGAACTGCCAGGGCGCGGGGCGAGTCATTGAGAAACCCTGCAAGTCCTGCCATGGCGCCGGGCGGCACGATCGCAGTTCCAAAATCAAACTCCGCATCCCCGCCGGTGTGGACACCGGCTCGCGCCTGCGCTCCGCTGGCAAAGGGGAAGCCGGTTTGCGCGGCGGGCCGCCGGGCGATCTTTACGTAGTGCTGCACATCAAGACCCACGAAATCTTTCGGCGCGACGGCGATGACCTGCTTTGCGAAGTCCCGGTGAGCGTGGTGCAGGCGGCGCTCGGCGCGGAGATCGAAGTGCCTACGCTCAATGGCAAGGCTGCGATCAGGATTCCCGCCGGCACACAGCCCGGCACGATGTTCCGGCTCAAAGGCAAGGGCGTGAAGAATGTCCAAGGGTACGGCCATGGCGATTTACACGTGCGCATTGATGTGGAAGTGCCTACGCACCTGACCGGCGCGCAGAAGGCCAAGCTGCAGGAGTTCGCCGAATTGTGCGACGAGAACGTCAACCCCATCAGCCGGAGTTTTTTTGAGAAGGCCAAAAATCTGTTTCGGTAAATGGCAGGGCGGGCTGTCCTCTGCCCGCCGCGCCGAACAAACAGACAGCGGCGCACACGGAGTGCGCGCCCTACCGCTGTAAATCGTGAATCTACATGCACCGCTTCTTTCTGCCGCCTGAAGATTGTCATGGGTCAGCGCTCGCGCTGACCGGCCGCGAGGCGCACCACGCGTTGCGCGTCTTGCGCGTGCGCCACGGCGAGCGCGTTGCCGTGCTTGATGGCGCCGGGCACGAGTTTCTGTGCGAGGTCAGCGACACAAGCAAGCAGGCCGTGCAATTCAATATCGTCGAAAAGAAGATCATCTCGCCCCCGCCCTGTCAGATAACGCTCCTGCAGGCGATTCCCAAGGGCAAACTCTTCGAAGCCATCATCGAGAAAGCCACCGAGTTGGGCACGCATCGCATCGTGCCGATTCTTTCCGAACGCGTGACCACGCGGCTGGACGACGCGAGCGCGGCAGAGAAAGCAGAAAAATGGCGGCTTGTTGCCATCGAAGCCATCAAACAATGCGGCTCCGCCTGGCTGCCGCGGGTGGATGCGCCGATGACGCCGCAACAATTTCTCGCACGGCAGGAAACATTCGACCTGGCGCTTGTCGGCTCGCTGCAACCGGACGCACACCACCCGCGCGAATGTCTGCGCGAGTATCAGTCGCGGCAAGGCACATTACCCCGCAACGTGTGCGTTTGGATTGGCCCGGAAGGCGACTTCACGCCGGATGAGTTGCGTGCCATTCATGGCGCGGGCGCACGACCTATCTCGCTCGGGAGATTGGTGCTCCGCGTGGAAACCGCGGCGATTTACTGCCTCTCGTTCTTGAACTACGAGTTGGAGTCCAAGCTTTAGCTTGTCTCCCGCGCGAACAGGCTGGCGTTAGTTTGTTCCGGCGATTCGTTTGCCGCGCGCAAATCCGCGACACATTCGACGTGTTGCGTCTGTGGAAACATGTCGAGCGGCACCACGCCCGCCAGTTCAAAGACACCGTCGCCGCACAAAACGTTCAAGTCGCGCGCCATCGTCGCCGGATGGCACGAAACGTAAATCACCTGCGCCGGACGGACTTCGCGCAACCAGCGAAGCGTTTGCGGCAGACACCCTTTGCGCGGTGGGTCGAGCAATACCGTGGTGGCGGCGGGCGAAAACCGCTTCACCAAGTCCGGCAAAATCTCCTCCACGGCGCCCGCGACGAACTCGCCATTCGCGCATCCGCGCGAAGCCGCGTTCCGGCGTGCGGCTTTGATGGCGAGTTGGTCGTATTCCACGCCCACGAAGGAATCCATCAAATCAGCCAGCTCAATGCTGAAAAAGCCCACGCCACAGTAAAGGTCTGCAAGATGTCTCGTGCCGGCGCTTCGAAAAGTTTCGCGCACCACCTCGACCAGTTTCGGCAGCAGGGAAAAATTGTTCTGGAAGAACGAATCTGGCGGCACGTCCCAACCTTCCGGCTGCACGCGCAACACCACCTTGATTCCGCCCTTGGGCGGCGGATGCGCGCGTACGTGGCGGATTTGTTCGTTCAACGACGGCTCGACGATTTTACATTCCTCGATGTCTTCCACCAACCCGCAGTCCCAGCGCACGAAACCGATGTTCAATTTCTGTTCCGGCTTGTTCCACTGGCTGCGGATCATGATGCGATTGCGGTAGCCATACGGTTGCGGGCACGGCACGACCGGGGCAACCCTATCCGCGCGCAAGCCACCGATGCGTTGAAACAAATCGGCAATCTGCTTGTGCTTGATCCGCAGTTGAGTCTCGTAAACGACATGTTGATACTGGCAACCGCCGCACGCGCCGAAATAACGACACTCCGGCGTGGCGCGTTCCGGCGACGGCTTCACGACGCGCAGCAATTTTGCCCGCGCAAAATTCTTTTTTACCTCGGTCACCTCGATCTCGACTTCTTCGCCCGTGATCACGAACGGGACGAACACGACAAAATCGTCCACGCGTCCGACGCCTTCGCCTCCGAACGCGATGTCGTGAATCGTCAAAGTGAATCTGTCGCCGATATTTAAAGCCATCGGCTCAAAGTAGAAGTCTGCGAGCCGTCAAAAAAGAAATTTCGTGTTCATTCGTGTTCATTCGTGGTTAAGCTTTCGCCGTGAAACTTCTTTTCATCGGCGACATCGTGGGCGAACCCGGACGCAAAGCGGTCAAGACATTGCTGCCAAAACTCCGCGAGCAGCACGGTCTCGATTTTGTCATCGCCAACGGCGAAAACTCCGCCGGCGGCTCCGGCATCACGCCCAGGGTGGCCGACGAGATTTTCTCCGCGGGCGTGGACGTCATCACCAGCGGCGACCATTTGTGGGACCATAAGGAAGTCATGGACCTGCTCACGAACGAGAAGCGGTTCATCCGCCCGATCAATTATCCACCCGGCACGCCGGGGCAGGGAAGCGGCGTCTTTGAAATTAAAAGTTCAACATCAAAAATTGCCGTCCTGAACGCGCAAGGCCGCACCTTCATGCCCGTGCTGGAAAATCCGTTCCTCGTTATGCCGCCCGAAGTCGAGCGCCTGCGCCAACAGACCAAAATCATTATTGTGGATTTTCACGCCGAGGCGACCTCGGAAAAAATTGCGTTCGCGCGGATGCTCGACGGGCAGGTGAGCGCGGTGGTGGGCACGCACACGCACGTGCAAACGGCGGACGAACAGATTTTCCCCGGCGGCACGGCCTATTTGAGCGACGCCGGATTCACCGGCCCGCACGAGAGCGTTTTGGGACGCGAAATCGAGCCGGTCATCAAACGTTTTGTGACGAATATGCCGCAGAAATTTGAAGTGGCGAAGAACCGCGTGCTGCTTCATGGCGCAGTGATTGAAATTGATGACGCCAGCAGCAAGGCAATTAATATTCAGCGCGTGTCGGAAGCGGTCTAGGATTTTGCGAAGATTGAATAAGAAGGAGCAACACTTTTGCGCCCCTGCCGCCAGCGTTTGAAATCCACAGCCGTCGGGTCAAGATAAACAGAACCGTCACGAAGTTTCGTCGTGCCTGCAAGGGTTGTGTTGTAAGTTTCGGTGCGACGGCTGCCTGTGGTTGCATTGACCTTGCTGCCAACGTAAGTCCAATCGGGATCGGGAAGATTGTGTCCGTTTAACACAGCGAACATGAGATGGATAAAGCGGACGTTTCCCGTTTGCGGTTCGATTTGGAAACACGCGATGAGATGCCAGCCAGAGTGACCGTTGTGGCTCTCGCCACCCTTGCCAATTTGAATGGTGGATTTCACTTCCAAACCAGCAGGCTTGCCACCTTTCTTCACCGCTGGATTGATGAGGTCTGGATAGGCTTGGTCGGAATTATGTTTGTAGGGCGAATGGTCATTCAACGCATCGCAGAAAACATTTGAGACAAGTCCGCTGAAATTATTGCCCTGAATGTATTCCGGCAGCGGTTTTGCTCCGCTGGCGAGCAAGTTGGCATTGATGCGCGCCACAATGCTTTGCGTGGCGTTCATCGCTGCTTCCAAATGGGAAATGCTCATACCCGGTGGCAGTGGGACTTGTGGACGAAAATAATCGCGATTGATCGTGATGCCAGATGTGGTTGATTCAGGGGCGAATGCGCCCGCGATAAATTGCGGCAACGGGCAGACCAGCGCGCGAGCCAGAGATTCAAGGATATCAATCGTGAAATTCTCGCGGCCGTTTTCCATGCCGGAGAGGTGCTGGTAAGTGATGCCCGTCTTGATGGCCAACTGCTCTTGCGTGAGTTGCTTCTGTTCGCGAAGTTTGCGAATAAAACGCCCGATGGTCGCTTTGGTATCCATTTCGCCCATAGTTGATACACATTTTGCGCTTGATTGTCTTTCGCCTATAGTTGAACCTGTCTTCGGATTAAAATGTATCGGATTCACCATGCGGATTGTTTCGACTGGTTGCGCGACTGCAAGCCGCGTTCGCTTCATGCTGTCTGCACCGATCCGCCCTACGGCGTTTTGGAATTCACGGAAAAGGAAGTTTCCAAACTTCGCGCCGGACGCGGCGGCGTATGGCGTCTTCCACCGACGATTGGAGGCAGTCAACGCGACCCACTGCCACGTTTTACAATTTTGACCGAGGCGCAAAAGCTGGAACTTCGACGGTTTTTTCACAAATGGGGCGAAGCGCTCTGGCCCGCACTCGTGCCCGGCGCTCATGTGTGTGTGGCAGGGCATCCAATTTTGCAACACCTTGTTCAGAGCGCGATGACCGAAGCGGGCTACGAAGTGCGGACGGCGATTATGCGGCTTTACTTCAGCTTTCGCGGTGGAGACAGACCGAAGAATGCGGAGCGGGAATTTCCCGAAGTTTGTGTGACGCCAAAAGGCGCTTACGAACCTTGGATGCTTTTCCGAAAGCCCATCGAAGAAAAAACGGTGGCCGAAAATCTTCGCAGGTGGAAAACCGGCGGACTTCGTCGGCTTTCGGTTGACAAGCCCTTACCCGATTCGATTCCGAGTGGACGCACGCCTGACCGCGAGGAAGCCATCTCTAATCACCCGTGCCTCAAGCCACAACATTTTATGCGCGTCTTGGTTCGCGCGCTGCTTCCGCTTGGCGAAGGCACGGTTTTTGACCCGTTCATGGGGTCTGGCTCGACGATCGCCGCCGCCGAAGCTGTTGGCTACGATTCCGTCGGTGTTGAGTTGGACGAGGAGTATTTTAGGCTGGCTGAGAGTTCCATCCCTCGACTCGCGGCGCTGTATCCAGATTTTATCGGTGAGGAACTTCAAATGAACGGTGACTATGGTTCTGTTGAGCGCGAGGACAAGCAACAGTTGGCAATGGTCCTTGCAGAAAAGAAAGTAACTTACCGAACCAAATCTTCTGCCAAAACGCGGCGCAATTAAAATTCGCCGGCGGCGGTTTTGTTAATTTTAATTTGATGAGCAAGCAATCCAAATCCCAATGGGACTTCGGCGAATTGTTCCCGACGGAGCAAACCCGGCGCGTGCTGCGAGTCGGCGCCAGCCGATCGTGATATTTGTTCGCACGCTGCCGCCCTTTCAGCGATACATCGTTTCAAGGTTACGGGCGATACCACTCCACTCCCGACGCTCGCGCCGACGGCGACAAGCCTTGACGTCTGTTTTTATTCGTATATGAAGGCCTTATCAGGCACGGTTGCACGGTAACCAAACAAGTTTTCAACCGAACATATCGTCAATTCTATTATGAAAAAGCATCTCCTCACACTCGCAGTTCTCCTCTCAACCGTCGCGGTGGTCTTCGCTGCGGATGAAGACGGTTTTCGCCCGCTCTTCAACGGCAAGGACACGAGCGGCTGGCACTTGCGCAATCCGAACGGCCACAACAGTTGGTCGGCGGAAAATGGGATTCTCCAGAACACTGTCAACAAAGGCGAGCACGGCACGGATCTTGTGACCGACGCGAAGTTCATGAACTTCACGGTGAAGTACGAATACATGGTGCCGGACGATTCCAACAGTGGCTTCTATTTGCGCGGACGCTTCGAAATCCAAATCCTTGGCGACGCATCCAGCGGCGCGGCCACCAAGACCTGCAACGGCTCATTCTACAATTTCAAAGCGCCCGACAAGTTCGTTTCCAAACCCGGTGGCGAATGGCAGACGGTCGAGGCTACGATCATCGGCAACAAGGTCACCGTCATTCACAACGGCGTGAAGACGCACGACAATGTCGAGTGCTTGAGAGGAACCGGCGGGCAACTGGACAACAACATGGATCAACCCGGCCCGATTTTTCTTCAAGGCGATCATGGCACGGTCTCGTTTCGCAACATCCGGATCAAAGAGTTGAAGTAGCAAGTTACCGAAGGTCGCATGAAATCACCGGCATTCACGAAAACCGGAAACTCAAACACTACGGCCAATGGCCCTGTTTCTCGAAGGCGCTTCCTCGGTTCAGCCGCCATGGCCTCCGCCACCGTCATGATCGTGCCGGGTTGCGTGCTGGGACGCGGCGGCGCGAAATCGCCAAACGAGAAGTTGAACATCGCGGGCATCGGCGTGGGCGGGCAGGGCGGACACGACATCGGCCAGATGCTCAGTGAGAACATCGTCGCCCTGTGCGATGTGGATTCTGCTCACGCCGGCGGGATGTTCCGCAAGTTCCCCAACGCGAAGATCTATAAAGACTATCGTAAGATGCTGGAGGAGCAGAAGGACATTGACGCAGTGGTGGTGGCCACCCCGGATCACCAGCACGCGATCATCTCGATGGCGGCGATAAAAGCCGGCAAACACGTCTATTGCGAGAAGCCGCTCACGCACACGGTTTGGGAAGCCCGACAGCTCGCACAAGCTGCGCGCGAGCACAAGGTCGCCACGCAGATGGGCAATCAAGGCCAGGCATCTGAAGGCACGCGCCGGCTGTGCGAGATGGTCTGGGACAACGCCATCGGCTCGGTGCGCGAGGTGCATATCTGGACGGATCGTCCGTCCAACGGCTTGTTCAACGTGTATTGGCCGCAAGGCGTTGAACGTCCACAAGACACCCCGCCCGCGCCGGACACGCTTGACTGGGACTTGTGGCTCGGCCCGGCGCCGTCACGTCCGTATCACCCGGCTTACCTCCCGTTCAGGTGGCGCGGCTGGTGGGATTTCGGCACTGGTGCGCTCGGCGACATCGGTTGTCACGCCTGCGATCCGGTGTTCCGCGCCCTGAAGCTGGGCCATCCGCTCAGCGTTGAAGCCAGTTCCACGCGCGTGAACAAGGAAACTTATCCGGTGGCCTCGATGATCACCTATCAATTCCCCGCGCGCGGCAAAATGCCACCTGTGAAGCTGGTTTGGTACGACGGCGGTCTGCGCCCACCTCGGCCCGAGGAGCTTGAAGAGGGAGCCGAGATGGGAGCGAA
>CAYIOH010000080.1:0-10983 GCA_964364975.1 uncultured Bifidobacteriaceae bacterium | reverse complement strand
CGTACATCACCCCTTCCTTGCCGAAGTCGAACGGCGGATAGAGATCTGCCACGCGGTCAAGCAGGACTCCAGCCTTGTGGGCATAAGCAGAGTCGCCCGTGGCCACGTAGGCGGCGGCGAGATTGCGGATTCCGTTTACGATACCTTGCTTCCACTGGCCGAAGATGAGGTAGGCGTTGATGAAGCGCCAACGTTTGCTGCCCTTGATGTAACCCTCCCCATCATCCACGCCAAAGCGGTGGAGTGGATCGGATGCGTCCGGATGCTCCACGTTGAATAGGAGCGAGCGGTCGGCGCGTTTTGGATCGAACACGTTTTGCTCATCCAAGCCGGAGCGATAGAACTTTGCGAAATCGTTCTTCGGGAAAAGTTCCTTGCACTGCGGACATCGCATCTTCCACGGCTGCTTCAGTGCGTCCGGCACCCACTCGTACATCGGGACCGGCTTATTGCACACCGGGCAATGGCCATCCGACCAGACTTGCCACGCACGGCGAATCGTGTTGCCGAACATCAGATTCCAGAGCTCGTCGTCGGACATTTCCATCCACGGCTTGGCGGCGGCCACGAGAGGATCGCGAATCTCCGCGGCCCACGCATGATCGCGGGCGTTGGCCCGGGCATGGGCAACCAATTCGCCGGGGAAGAAGGCGCTCGTGGATTTCGCGGGGACGGAACTCGGCGTCAGGTTTTCGTCCAGCCAGCGATAGGCCGCCTCGCGACCGGCTGGCGGAAATTTGTGCTGCCCTTCGAACGCCTGCCACGCGAGCGCGTTGGTTGCGCCATAAAGCTTGTAAACCTTCCGCAGGTCCTTCAACAGTCCGTCCAGATTGTCCGTTTGAGGAAAAATAGAATCCTTCGTTGCGTACCAGATGAACAGTTTCCGCGGCGCCGCCAGCGCGAGAACATGCTGCCAGTCGAATGGGATGCTCGCCACGTCCGGCAAGTAGAATCCCAGTTGCGGTATCAAAGCCGTGAGATGCGACCAGCGCTCCGGGTTCGGATCACTGCGGAACGTCGTGAAGCCGCAGCTCGCGACCGCCGTCGAGATGCGCGGCTCAAGCGCGGCGGCGAAGAGCGTCCCATACGCGCCGTGCGAGTGACCGATGCTGCCGATTCTTTTCGGATCAACAAAGGGAAGTGTTTCCAGATAATCAATCACCCGGCCCATGTCCCAAACCATCTTGCCCATGAATGACCAGCCGGGATGTTTGCGGTAGAAGGCCATGCTGTCGTGGTAAGGCTGTTTCCCCGCGGGAATCCGTTCGCCAAAACCGATCACGTCCGGCGCGAGGCAGACGTAGCTGCGCTTCACCAACTCGACGGCGAAGGCCATTTCCGGGTCACCCTTCATCCCGCATGGCTCTTCTTTGCCTTGAGCGACGGTTTGATGCAGACACAACATTGCGGGAAGGCGCGTTGCAGAAAGTTTTTTCGGCACGAGCAAATACGCGGGAATCCAATCGTCGGCCTCGCTCTTGATCATGATATGGCGGCGTGTGTAGCCGTCAAAATCCTCAACGCCCAATTCACGGACCTCAAGCGGCAGCGACTTCAAGTTAGACGGCTGGCCAAGAATTTGTTGGATGGTTGAAGCAATCTGCTTGCGGCGATCCTCCCAGCCGCCGACGGAAATCGCGCGATTGGTGGCGCTGTCGCCAAGCAAAGGCATCAACTCGCGGTGGCCGACTTGGTCGGTGTGCAAGTCCGGCCTTTGCCAGGTCGTCACTTGCCGCCACTGATTCCAATCGTGCCCCTCCCACGCTTGGAGCGTCGTCGCAAGAAACCCAGCGCACAGGGGAATCACTAACCACCGGCCCGGCGCGCCGGGGGCCGGACACCCGAATCGCCGACGGTGGCTGTGGTGCGGACTCACGAGCCGCTTGCATACCGCGAGCGGCTGAAATGCGCAACACTGTTCCTCGCGGAGGAGATGCCAAACGTTTCTTTGACAGACCGCGCGTGCCAGTAATACTTAGGCATGAAATTCACCGCCTATGACGCGCGAGCCAACTGAGATGGCCGTTGAAACGGTCACGATTGAAGTGCCCGACGTAAAAACCGTCCGGCTCAAATGGCCGGAGAGCTACGACCCCGACTTCAAGACCGGGCAATTCATCACCTGTTACTGGCCGGACGAGCCTAACTACAAACGCGCCTACTCGTTGTCCTCCTGCGCGCTGGACCGCGGCCACTACGAGTTTTCGGTGCGGCGCGATGGCAAGATGGGCACGCGGCTGGTGGATTGGATCAAACCCGGTCACCGAATCATGGTCCTGCCGCCGGCGGGAAAATTTCTGCCGGTGTTCGAGCCGGACAAGCATCTCATCTGCATCGCCGGCGGGTCGGGCGTCACGCCATTTCGCGGCTTTGTCCGCGAGGCCACGCGGCGCAAACTCGCGACCAAAATCACGCTTCTCTACAGCGTCCGTACCAGCGGCGACATCATTTTTGACAAGGAGCTCCATGATCTATTGGACGCGAATCCGAATTTCCAGTTCCTCGTCACCTGCACGCGGCCCGGGGCGGATGATCCGTGGCCGGGGCGGCGCGGGCGCGTGGACGCGGCCTGGGTGCGGGAACAGATTGAGGAACTATCGCAAACGCTTTTTTACGCCTGCGGCCCAAACGCCCTGATCGAATTCGCGGAGAAAATCGTGCTCCAGGAACTGGGCGTTCCCAAGGCGCAGATGAAAACGGAGAAATGGGGATGAGGTCGGTTCATAGTTCAGGGTTGGAGAAGATGAACATCATGTTGAAAAGAACTCCACTATATGCTGCCCACCAGAAGCTTGGCGGGAAGTTGATTGAATTCGGCGGCTGGGAAATGCCCGTGCAATACACGTCCATCATGGACGAACACCTGGCCGTGCGCAAAGCGGCTGGGCTCTTTGACATTTCACACATGGGCGAAGTGACCGTGAGCGGTGCGGCTGCTGCGGAATTCCTCAATCACGTCCTGACCAACGACATTCGGAAACTCACCGCCGGCCACGGCCAATACACTCTGCTCTGCAACGAACGCGGCGGAACGATTGACGATCTTTACGCCTACCAGCTTTCCGAAGGCGTCTATCTGCTCATCATCAACGCCTCGCGCGTCGCGGCGGACGTGCCGTGGCTGCAAACGCGCGCAAAGGATTTTGCGGGACGCAGTGAACTTCGGCTGACGGACGCCTCGCACAATTACGCCGCAGTTGCCATTCAAGGTCCGCGCGTCAAAGAATTCATCAATGACTGCATCCCCGGCGTGTCCTGCTCGGCAATGCGTGTGGGCTGCCTCACGGAATTGCGGAAAAACGAGATCGGTGGATTCCATTTTCGTAACGCCAACGTGCTCGTGGCCCGCACCGGGTACACGGGCGAGGACGGCTTTGAAATCGTGGGCGGTGACGAATCCATCCAGCAAGTTTGGGAAACGATTCTCACCATCGGCAAGCCGTTTGGCGTCAGACCCTGCGGCCTCGGGGCGCGGGGCACGCTGCGCACGGAAGTTTGTTATCCGCTCTACGGCCACGAACTGGACGAAAACACGACCCCCATCGAAGCCGGGGTTGGTTTCTATGTCGCGTTGGACAAGGCTGATTTCATTGGGCGCACCGCGTTGGCGGAGCAGAAGGCCAACGGCGTGAAAAAGAAACTCGTCGCTTTCAAGATGACTGACAAATCCGCGCCGCCGCGACCGCATTATCCCATCTGTGTTGGGGGTGCGAATGTAGGTGAGGTGACGAGCGGCACGCAAAGCCCGTCGCTCGGCATCGGCATAGGTATGGGCTACGTGCCGCCGGAATTCGCCAAGGCGGACACGAGGATTGAGATCGAGATTCGCGGCCAACGTTCGCCGGCTGTGATAGTCGCCAAGCCAATTTACCGCCAACCAACGGGCTGTTGATCCGTTCAAGAGACACGAACGGCGCAAAAGTTATTTCTTTTTTGCGCTGTTTATGGCTTATTGTGGCCAGCAATATTATGAGCAATGTTCCGACCGACCTGAAATACGCCAAGTCGCACGAATGGGTGCGTGTCATCGGCGGTACCGCCGTCATAGGTATCACCGACCACGCCCAGCATGAACTCACCGACATCGTGTTTGTGGAGTTGCCCGACGTAGGGGACAAGGTGAAAGCCGGTGATGCCTGCGCGGTGGTGGAGTCGGTGAAGACGGCCAGCGACATTTACGCGCCGGTGAGCGGCGAAATTGTCGAAGCGAACAAACTCGTGGTGGCGGATCCGGCGCTGGTGAACAGCGATCCGTATGACGCCGGCTGGTTGTACAAAATCAAGTTAAGCGACCCCGCCGAGCTCAGTTCTCTTCTCACGTCGAAGAGCTACAAAGCGCAGATTGGCGGATGATTTTCGGAAGGTGAAAGTTCGCCTATTCATCAAACCGTATTGTGGCTGGTGTCAAGCGGCCATGCGCTGGCTGGACGAACGCGGCGTCGAATACGAAAAGATCAACGTGATGATCAGTCAAGCCGCGTGGGACGAGATGATCCGCCTCTCCGGCCAGGACCTTGCGCCCGTCATCGAGGTGGACGGCAAAGTTCTAGCCGACTTCAGCCCCGGCGAACTGGCAGAGTTTTGGAAACAATTTGAATGAATCAAGAAACGGATTTCACGGATTCGCACGGATTCCAAAAGAACAATCCGTGAAATCCGTGTCAAAATCCATCGCGTCGCATGACTGCCGTTGAAACCAAACGCCCGCGCCTGCCGACATGGCTGCGTCTGCCGCTGCCCACGGCGGACACGTTCGCGCGCACGCGCTCGTTGCTTGATGAACTCAAGCTCCACACCGTCTGCGAAAGCGCCCGGTGTCCGAACCATTGGGAATGTTGGAGCAAAGGGACGGCCACGTTCATGATCGCCGGCGACCGCTGCACGCGCGCTTGTGGTTTTTGCGCCGTCAGCACCGCCAAGCCGTTCGCGCTGGAAGCCGATGAACCAGCCCGCGTCGCTGAAGCAACCCGGCGGATGAGGTTGAAGCACGTCGTCATCACTGCCGTGGCGCGGGACGATCTGGCCGATGGCGGTGCGGAACATTTCCGACGAACCATTGAAGCCGTGCGCGCGCTCAGTCCGCAAACCGTGATCGAAGTGCTCGTGCCGGATTTCAACGGCCATGACGCGGCCATCGAAACCGTGCTTGCCGCCAACCCGGCCATTTTCAACCACAACCTGGAAACCGTTCGCCGGCTCACACTGTCGGTGCGGTCGCGAGCGACCTACGACCGCAGCCTGAGCGTGTTGCGAAAAGTGAAGGCCCGGCGCTGGGATTCGATTTACACCAAGTCCGGCCTGATGTTGGGGCTGGGGGAGACCGGAGACGAAATATTGACCGCAATGCGGGACTTGCGCGGGGTCGGCTGCGATATTCTAACTCTGGGGCAATATCTGCAACCGACGCTGCGCCACCTGCCAGTGGTTGAGTTTGTTTCACCGGCGAAATTCGCGGAGTTGGGTGCTTGTGCGCGCGCACTCTGCTTCATCCACGTGGCGAGTGGGCCGTTGGTGCGCAGTTCCTATCACGCGGACGAATTCCAATTGCCCTCAAGGCGACAATGGTCCGGCTGACTGGTGCGCCAGCATCAGGTAAATGGCCGCGCCAGCCAGAGCCAGCGCGATGAGAATTCCAATCGTCGTGAAGACGAGTTTGAGCTTGCGGGTTTGGTCGAGCGTTGCCGCTGTGCTTTGCTTTTCCGCCTCCTTGAACAGCGCCAATTCCTTGTCCAAGGACATCATGACCTCCTCGTCTTTTAAGCGCAGGGTGAGCCAGCCCGGCGCGGCGCGATGCCAAGACTCGGGCAGCCGCTCCAGTGTGCTGGTATCCGCAGGTTGAAGTCCGTTGTGGGTCCAGAAGGGGGCGCTTTCCCGCGTCCAGAGCCGGGCGATGCCGTGATTCATGGCGAGTGCCTGGATGCGCCCCCAAAGCAAGGGCCGCACGTGATCCGCCACTGCAAAATCCGCAAACGCTTCGCTGTGGACCAGGCCATGCCGTTGGAAGAACTGAAATCCCACCGCGGCCACCACGGTCCCGTTGGCATCCTCGGCTACTTGAAATTCGGTCAACCGGTTTTTCAGGTCGATCACCGAAAAATTCATGGACGCCCACAACGCAGTCAGTGTTTCAAGGTCTTCGAGCGTTGCGCGACGTACCCGGTAGGCTGTTGAATTCATCGCTGAAGAGGTTACGGTTCGGGCCGGGAAGTTCAAATTTGAAATCTGCCGGTTGCTATGGCTCACAAACGCGCACAAAGTAGAACCTGGTTGTTGTCAGTGGCGTGTCCAGCACGCTGATTGTCCGGCAAAAGATCGAGAAAACAGTTCGTCGTCCGCCACGTCCAGTGGCGTCTAGGCTGGTTAGGTGGAGAGCGATGGTTTGAATCGAGACCGACGACCCGCGCGAATTGGTGGTTTGAGACTCTGACCTAGGCGCTGCGCGCGGCTTTGGCTCTGCGAACGAATTCCGCGGCGCGACGGGTGAGTTCCGGCCAGTCACTCGTTTGAAGAATTTGCTGGGAAATCAAGGACGATCCAACACCGACTGCCGGACAGCCAGCTTTGAAGTACTCGGCGAGGTTGTTCACGTCCACACCGCCAGTGGGAATAATGCGCAGATGGGGCAGGGGAGCGCGTAGTGCTTTAATGTAGGCCACGCCCAGTCCATCAGCTGGAAACAGCTTCACGAAATCCGCTCCCGTTTCGTGCGCCAGTTGCACTTCGGTCGGCGTGTAGGCTCCCATGATCATGAGACAACGGGCGGTGTGAGCAATGAGCGACAGTTCCGGCAGGCAAATCGGGCTGACGACAAACTGCGCCCCTACCGCAATGGCCGCGCGGCACTGCGTGGGATCGAGCACAGTACCCACACCAATCAGCACGCGGTCGCCGAGCTTTTCGCTCGCTTCACGGATCGCACCGATGGCATCGGGCGTCGTCATCGTGATTTCGATAGCGGTCAACCCGCCGGCGATCAGCGCCTCGGCCACGGGCAAAACCTGCTCGCGGCGTTCGGTGCGAATCACGGCGATGACGCCGGGGTTCGTCAACTGTTCAATCAATTCTGCTTTGGGTCGGATCATAGGCCGCTAAGCTGCCGGTCGCGTAAAATGTTTTCAAGCTTTCTCCGCGCGGTAAGCCTCGGCCAGCAACGTCATCGGATGCGCCACGCGGACCTGCATCCCCGCCTGGCGGACGCCGTTGATGAGTTGCAGCAGGCAGCCGGAGTTGGCGTTCGCCACGACTGTCGCGCCGGTGGATAGTATATGCTTCAGCTTCCGGTCGAGGAGTTCGTTGGCCATTTCGGGTTGGACGAGGTTGTAAATGCCCGCGCTGCCACAGCACCAATTCGCCTCCGGGAGTTCGACGAGCGTCAGATTCGGGATGAGGTTCAGGATTTGCCGCGGTTGCAGGACGACTTTCTGCCCGTGCGAGAGGTGGCAGGATTCGTGGTAGGTGACAACGGTAGGGCCGACCTGCTGGTCGGCCCGGACGCGCCGCAGCGCGTCCCTACCATTGTTTGGTGGCCTGATTCCAATTTCCGCCAGCCACTCATGCACGTCCTTGAGCTTGCGATCCCAAAGCTCTGCGCGCTCGCGGTAATGTGGATCATCGGCGAGGAGGTTGGAATAATGCTTTAGATGCATGCCGCAGCCGCCGGCGTTGCTGATGATGGCGTCGAACTGCTCGGGTGGGAACTGGTCAATCGCCTTACGCGCGAGTTCGATGGCGAGGCGGAGTTCGCCGTTGTGGGCGTGGAGCGAGCCGCAGCATTGCTGCTCCGGCGGCGTGAAGACTTCGCAGCCGTTGTGCGCCAGCACCTCGACGGTGTCGCGGTTGACCTCGCTGAAGATGAGGTCCTGCGCGCAGCCGGTGAGCACGGCGACGCGATACTTCCGCTCGCCGACGGCGGGCGTGACAGGCGCGATGAGGTCAGCGGAGAATTTCGGCGGGATGACGGGTGTCATCGCCTCCAACTCTTGCAGGCGCTTGGGCAGGAGTTTCATCACGCCGCAGCGGCGGATCAGCGTTTGGATGCCGAGCTCCTGATAAAGCCGCATCACGCGTCCGACCAGCAGCAGCCGGCTCAAATCCATGAACAGCCATTTCACGGTGAACCAGCGGATGAGCTTGCGCTTCGGCGAATCGAGGGCGCGGCTTTCCTCGACTTCTGCGCGCGCGCGCTCGAACAATTCCGCGTAATTCACCCCCGCCGGGCAGGCCGTCATGCACGCCAGGCAACCGAGGCAGAAATACATTTCGTCGCCAAAGATTTTCGTGGCTTCGAGCTGGTCATCCGCAATCGCCCGCATGAGCGAGATGCGACCGCGCGGGCTGTTACGTTCCAGTTTCGTGGCGTCGTAAGTCGGACACGTGGGCAGGCAAAGACCGCAGTGCATGCATTGCTGCACCACGGAGTAGTCGAGATTCTTGAGATGCGAATGGCGCGCGGACATCGGTCGCAATCATTTTTCACTTTGTCGCGCGGAAAGCAACGATGCTTTGAATGTGTTTCTCACTAACACCGGGCTTCAGCCCGGTGAGAGCAGCGGCGAATGGCAAAAACCGTTTCAACGGTTTGTCACGCCCGCCAAAACCGTTGAAACGGTTCAGGACGGCTTGGGTCGCCAGTCACTGGGCTGAAGCCCGGTGTTAACGAGACTTTCGTGCGGCACAGATATCGAGATGCAGCGGCAACGAAAAACCAGTGCGCTCGAAGCTTGCTTTCAGGTCGGAATACATGCCAAATAATCTGAACCCACAACCCATACGATCATGATCAGGAAACTATTTGCCCCCGGAAACGACTCGCTCAGCACCCACCTCGCGCTGCTCGTGTTGCGTGTCTGGCTGGGCGTGGCGATGCTGGCCAACCACGGCTTCGATAAACTCACCACCTTCGGCGAAAAGTCCGCCGGCTTCCCGGACCCGCTCGGCGTGGGACACGGTATGAGCCTCGCACTGGTGGTGTTGGCGGAATTTTTCTGCTCCCTGTTGCTGATCGTGGGATTGCTGACGCGGTTTGGGGCATTTGTGCTGGCCTTCAACATGACCGTGGCGTTCTTCATAGTCCACAAAGGCGCATTGAGCGGCGAGCACAGCGGCGAACTGGCGTTCATCTACCTCGCAGGCTATGTCGCGCTGCTCATTGCGGGGCCGGGCCGATTTTCGGTGGATGGATCACTGTTCAAGAAATCCGAAAGGACCAAGGCCTGAAGCGTCAGCGAGCTGTCAAGTCATTGTAAGAGCCAAAGACAGCGCCCGGCGAAAATTCAATGGACAGGACACTCATCGCAGATCGCCCGCTCGTTGAATAGGCCAGTAGATTTTCGTGGCTTTGCCCACGATGCTCTGGCGTGGGATTGGACCGAAGTCGAAACTGTCGCAACTATTTGTCACATTGTCGCCCACGACGAAGTAGTAGTCGCTTGGCACGACCAGGGAGCTCGTCCCGGAAGGGAACAGTCTGTCCACCGATGTCACGGATTTGTCCCCTCCAAGAATCGCTGGCCCAGTGACTTCCTTGCCTGCAATCAGGATGCGTCCCCCTATGATTTCGACCTTCTCTCTAGGAAGCGCAGCGATGCGTTTGGCCGAAAACGTCCCCTTGGAAGCGCCTCCACTGGGTCGCTCTTGAAGACAACAACGTCGCCGTGCTTGGGTCGGGCAGACCAGTAAGCAAAAGTATCAACTAAGAGTCGGTCTCCGGGCGCGATCGTCGGATTCATGCTAGGTCCGTGTGCAATGAGTCTTCCAGGCCATTGCTTGAAGATTCCCCGCTTTGTCGCTCCGAGCGCGAAGATTAGCAGGAAGAAACACAGCCACGTCAAAATCCCAACCCTTGGGACGGGACGGTACGACTGCACGAGCATCCAAACGAACAAAACCAGGAAGGCCATAGAAATGAGCGCGAAGACGAACAGGCCTGAAATCGCCTGAGATGGGGACACTATGCGTCCGATCAAGGATATCGCCATCAGACCAAAGAACCACCGAAACCCTGTTCCCTTGTCCCCGGCCAGGTAAATGCCCGCTCCGGGAATAAAGAAGGACAGCACAACGCCCACCCAGCAGCGATAGGTTGGCCGGGCTTCGCAGGATTGGCTGGATGCGGCTGCTTCCACTTCAATCAAACATCTTCCCCGGATTCAGGATGCCATTCGGATCGCACACACGGCGCAGTTGCCGGAGCACGCGCATCTGGGCGTCGCCGGCGAACTTGGGAAGGAACGCCTTCTTCGCCACGCCGACGCCGTGTTCGCCCGTGATTGTGCCGCCGAGGCGAATGGCTTCCTCGAAAATCTCCTTCGCGGCTTCCTCGACGCGGTGCATCTCTTCCTTGTTGCGCTCGTTGGTGAGGAACGTCGGATGCAGGTTGCCGTCGCCCATGTGGCCAAACGTGCCAATCCGCAGGTTGTGCTTCTTCCCGACAGCCTCGACGAACCGAATCATTTTCGCCAGTTCACTGCGCGGCACGGTGGCGTCTTCGAGGATCGTCGTGGGCGAAATTCTGGCCAGCGACGAGAAGGCATTGCGCCGGGCGACGGCCAGGCGGATGGCTTCGGCGTCGTCCTTGGCAATGCGGACTTCGCGGGCGTTGTTCTTCTTCGCGATCTCGACCATGCGCGCGGCTTCCTCCTCGACGGCGGCGGGATGGCCGTCAGTCTCCATCAGCAACAGCGCCTCGCAATCGAGCGGAAGCCCGACCTTGGCAAAATCCTCCACGCACTTGATGGTCGTGCGGTCGAGGAACTCCAGCGTGCAGGGAATGATTTGCGCCGCGATGATGTCGGAGACGGTTTGCGCCGCCTCGTCCATCTTGGCGTAAGTGGCGAGCATGGTCTTCTTCGCCGCCGGTTTCGGAATGAGCTTCAGCAAAACCTTCGTGATGACCCCCAGTGTGCCTTCCGAGCCGATGAAGATGTCCTTGAGCGAGTAGCCGGCGACATCCTTGACACACTTGTTGCCGGTCTGCATCACTTC
>CAYIOH010000079.1:0-11092 GCA_964364975.1 uncultured Bifidobacteriaceae bacterium | reverse complement strand
CGCGCGGCGCATCATCCGCATCCGCGACGGCCTGATTGCGAGCGATGAGCGGAAGGGCGAGGGGCGAGAGTCGAGAGGCGAGCGCCAGCAAACGCCTCCGGCTCTCGATCTTCGACCCTCGATTCTCGACCCCTCTTCGCCATGAACTTCCTCACCGAACTTCGCGAGGGCCTGCTCATCGCGTGGGCGGCCATTCGCGCCAACAAGCTACGCGCCACGCTGACGACGCTCGGCATCGTCATCGGCATCGTCACCGTGACCTTGATGGGTACCGCCATTCAGGGATTGAACCGTGCTTTTTTGGAGAGCGTTTCCGCTGTGGGCATCGACGTGCTATACATCCAGAAACACCCCTGGTTCCACGACGAGCCGTGGTGGAAATTGATCAAACGCCGCGAGATTTATCTGCCCGATGGCCGGTCGTTTATCCGCAACGCGAACCCCGCCTGGCACATCGCGCTGCAATCCGCCGGCCTCCGCACCCTCAGGCACGGCCAGAACGTCGCCAGCGGCGTGGTATTGATCGGCAACACTGAGGAGGGCGCCATAACCGACGGTTTGACCTTGAAGGCAGGCCGTTACTTCACCGCCAGCGAAGTGGAAGGTAGCCGTCCCGTGTGTGTACTTGGCGCAGACATTGCGCGCGGCTTCTTCCCCAATGGCGACGCGGTCGGCAACAAGCTCCGCATTGACAACGTAAGTTTTGAAGTGATCGGCGTGTTGGAAAAGCGAGGGAAATTTCTCGGCCTGAGCAATCTGGACAATACCGCCTACATCCCGATTACACGGCTGGCGCGCGGATTCGTGTTCTGGCCCGGCATCCGCATCGTCGTGAAAGTGGGCGGCTTGTCTGCGTTGGAGGATTCCAAGGAAGAAGTGCGCGGGGTGATGCGCAAGGTGCGGCGGCTGGCACCGGGCGAGGCCGATGATTTCGCGGTGAACTCGACCGAGGCGCTCATCTCCGCCTTCAACCGGATGGGCCGGATCATCGCCGGCGTGGGATTGTTCATCACCGGCCTGTCGCTCTTTGTCGGCGGCATCGGCATCATGAACATCATGTTTGTCTCCGTGACCGAACGCACCCGTGAAATCGGCATCCGCAAGGCCGTCGGTGCCAAACGGCGGGCCATTCTGATCCAGTTTCTCATCGAAGCGGCCACGATTTGCCTAATTGGCGGGCTGATCGGCCTGGCCATTGCGGCGGCGGCCACGCTGATCATCTCGCGATTCTTCCCGGCCACCATGTCTGTGCCGCTGGCCGTCCTCGCGCTCCTCGTGTCCGCCCTGACTGGTGTGATCGCCGGATTTCTTCCCGCCTGGCGCGCGGCGCGGATGAATCCGGTGGACGCCCTGCGTGCCGAATGAGATTGCGCCGACTCACCGTGGTGCTGGCCGAGGCCAGGGAAGGTTTCCTCATGGCGATGGCGGCGCTGGCGGCGCACAAACTCCGCGCGGCGCTCACCTTGCTGGGCGTCGTTGTCGGGGTGTTCTCGATCATCGTGACGATGACCGCGATGCGCGTGCTGCAAAGCAACATCGAGCGTGAGTTAAGCCAGCTCGGCGCGCACACGTTCACGGTGGATAAATGGCCGGCCATTTCCTTCGTGGGGCCGGAGGGTTGGGAGAAATACTTCCGCCGCAAGCCGCTGACGCTTCAGCACCAGAGGATATTGCGCGACCGTGCCACCCTGGCTGCCGCGGTTGGCGCGGAGATGTATTTGTGGCAGGGCGAAGCCTCGTCGGCTTACGCCAAAACCGATCCAGACGTTCTGCTGGACGGGATCACGCCAGAGGTGCTGGCGTGCAAAGGCTGGAACGTTGAAGCGGGGCGTGGACTCCTGGCCGCCGATGTGGACGGCGGGCGTTTTGTTTGTCTGCTCGGCAACAAATTGGCGGGAAAACTCTTTCCGCACGGCTCTGCAGTCGGCCAGACGATCAAGTTCGACGGCGTGAACTACGCCGTCATCGGCGTGCTCGAAGTCACCACCAGCATGGGCGAAGGCCAGGATAATTTTCTCGCAGTGCCCATCACGCTTGGGCTGAATCGCTACGGCGGCGTAAAGCGCAGCAACCTTACACTCTTGGTGCAGGCGCGCGACCAGGCCAGCTACGACGACTGCGTCGAGCAGGTGCGTGGAATCCTGCGCATCGCGCGCAAGGTTCAACCTGCCGACCCGGATGATTTTGAAATCTCCTCCAACGACTCGCTCATCACGCAATTTCGCAACCTGACGCTCGCGGTGCGCATCGGCATGGCGGTGATCAGCTCGATCGCCCTGCTCGCGGCGGGTATCGGGATCATGAACATCATGCTCGTCTCGGTGACGGAGCGGACGCGGGAAATCGGCATCCGCCGCGCCGTTGGCGCCAAGAAGCGCAACATCATGACCCAGTTCATCCTCGAAGCCATTGTCCTGTGCGAGGTCGGAGGGGCCGTGGGCGTGGTGCTGGGCATCCTGGGAGGCAACGCCACGGCCTGGTTCTTCGAAGTCCCGCCCACCATCCCGGTGGATTGGGTCATCCTCGGCCTCGTGATTTGCTCCATCGTCGGCATCGTTTTCGGAACTTACCCGGCCTACAAGGCGGCGAACCTCGATCCGATTGACTCGCTGCGATACGAGTGAAGGAATCCGGTTCACAATCGTCCTAATCTTGCACTTAATCTCGTCGTTCAATGTGGCCGGGGGAGCAGGATTAAGATTAAGATTCAACAGACACGTAATTCGGATTGGAAGCTCACGCCCCGCTCTGTTATCTTTTCTCCGCGAACAAACCGAACCGAGAGGAACGAACATGCCACAAGCCATCATGGACCCCGGCGAAGTCCGGCGCTTCGCGGAAGAACTGAAACGGTTCAACATTGAGATCCAGAACCGCATGGCGTTGTTGCAGGCGCGCTTCGCGGCCTTGGGGGACACCTGGCAGGACCAGGAGCACCAGAAATTCTCCGAGGAATTCCGCGATACGATGAAAGTCCTCAAGAAATTCATCGAAAGTTCCAATCAACATACGCCCTTCCTCATGCGCAAAGCCCAGCGCATTGAGGAATACCTCGATCAACACTGAGCCATGCCGGAGCGCGCCAAGGTCACGTCGTTGGAAGCCATTGAAGACTTCCGCGCCCGACTCATCATTTACCGCGACAAAGCCGGACGCGCACTGGACGAAGTCAGTGATGGAGTCATCCGCACCCGGCTGTGGTTGGAGGCCGACCGGCCGGCCCATTGGGAAAACCAGATCCGCCGCCTCACCCGGGAGCTTCAGCAACGGCAACAGGAACTGTTCAGCGCCCAACTCTCCGGTCTCCGCGAAACTTCCTACATGCAACAGGCCGCGGTGCAGAAAGCCAACCGTGCGATCCGCGAGGCCGAAAAAAAATTGCACGCCGTCAATAATTGGCGCCGCCAGTTTGATCACAAGGTTGAGCCGGCGGCGCGCCAAGTCGAAAGATTGCGCCACACGTTGGGGCCCGAACTGGGCAAGGCGGTGGCTCGAATCAACGAGCTGACCAAAACTTTGGCCGCCTACGCGGAATTGACCCAAGGCCGCGCCGCCGCCGCGCCGGCCCCGACGGCAGGCATAGATGCCACCGAGGCCGACGCCCCGCCGGCGTCGGAAGAAAGCGCACGATCATGACCGGCAGCAGCAATCGGCTGATGGGGTTGACGAAAGAACTGCGTGCAGATTGGGACCGTACCAAGCAATACTGGCACGACGCGAAGAGCGCCGAGTTCGAGAAACGATTTCTCGATGAGCTGTTTGCCGGCGTAAACCAGGCCGTGAACAACATTGACACGCTTGAACGACTCCTCACCAAAATCCGCGACGACTGCGAATAAGCTGCCCGGCGCGATGGAATCGCTGGCGTTGCTCGACCGCCTGCGTCGCGCGATCCGCGACGCGGTCGCACGTGCCGGGGAACTGGACCAGGATTTCAGATCCCGCGCCAACAAGTTGCGCGCGCAATTCGACCAGGCCCTGGCGGATGAGCGCGCCCGGTGGGCGGCCGAAAACGAAGCCGCGCAAGCCGATGCCGCGGCCCGACGTCAGCAGGTGGAGGTCAACTTCGTCGCGCGACATAAACGCATCAGCAAGGCGCTGGAAAGCGCGCGAAAACAAAAGCTCGCCGAGATCGAGAGTGCGGAAGGTAAGCATACTTTTGAAATTCAGCGCGCCCAGTTGGAAGCCGATCGCGTCCGCGACAGCAATACGCAAAACAACAAAACCCACCACGAAAACTTCAACACCCGGTTGGCAGAACAACAGTTGGCGTTGCACCGCACGGAGGCGCGGGCACGATTCATTTTGCGCGGTTATCCTTCGCTCGTCCGCTTATTGAGCACCCCGCCCAAGTCAGCCGCGCACGATCTTTCCGCGCACGAAAACCAGTTGCTTGAACAATTGCGCGCCCGGCTCGACCAGGCTGAACGTGCGCTGAACCGGTGCCGGACCATAGTGGTGCCGATTTGGTTCTGCGTGCCGCTGGCGTTGTTCGCGGTTTTCATGTTCGTCCCGGAGTTGCGCCGGTTCGATCTTCAGGCTCTGCCACAAGAAGTCTGGGCGATCATTGCCGTGTGCCTCGGTGGGGTCTTCATTCTCTACGTGCTCGGTAAACAACTCGGTGCCCGACCTGCCTCAGCCGCCGCCGTTGCGCTTCACGAGGCGCACCTGCTTCACGATGCCGCCGCCCGAAAGGCGGACGCGAGCTTCGCGCAGGAAACCGAGCGCATCCAACTCACCCATGTCAGCACCACGCAGACGCTCAACAATCAGTGGAAACAATTGCAGGCGGAGACGAAAGCGCTGCGCGCGGATTGGTCGGTCCGGCTCGGCGAACAAGCGCGCAAACTGACCTCGGTCAACGACGGCCGGCGCGCACACTCCTTGGCGCGCATCGAACAGGCCTACGCCGAGCAGATCGCCCAACTGACCGTTGCCTCCACCGCGCGCAAGAAACAAATTGAAGCGACCCATGCCGACGACGCGGGCAAAATCAGAACGACGGCCGACGCGGCGTGGCGCGCGCTCGAGACGAACTGGCGGGAAAACGTCCTGCCGCTGCACGCTCAACTGCACAACGCCCCGGCGTTGGCGGACAAGATGTTCCCGCCGTGGCGCGCGGAGCTTTGGCGGAAATTCACCTTGCCGGACGAGTTCACGCACACAGCACGGTTTGCCGAGCTGGCCGTGGACTTGGAAAAGTTTTGCGAAGTTTCTCTCGCGGGGAAACGGCTCGCGCTTCCTGGTTCGACGCACCTGGCCGTCCCGCTCCTGCTCGCGATGCCCGGGCAGGCGTCGGTTTTGTTCGAGACCAAGCAGTCGGGCCAGACGCAGGTGATCGGCGCGTTGAACAACCTCGTGCTGCGCCTGCTCACGAGCGCGCCGCCGGGCCGGCTCGCGTTCACGATTTTCGACCCTGTCGGCCTCGGCCAGAATTTTGCCGGCATCATGCACCTGGCGGATTTCGAGGAGCGCATCATCAACAGCCGCATCTGGACGCAACCGGCGCAGTTCGAGCAACGGCTTGCGGACCTCAACGAGCACATTGAGAAGGTCACGCAAATGTATCTGCGCAATGAATACGAATCGCTCGCCGAATACAACGCGCAGGCAGGCCGTCTCGCGGAGAAGTATCAATTTCTCGTCATCGCGGATTTCCCGGTGAACTTCAGCGACATCGCCGTGAAACGCCTGCAAAGTATTGCCGCCAGCGGACCGCGCTGTGGTGTGCATCTGCTCATCCATTGGGACCAACGCAAGCCCGCGCCGGTCGAATTTGTGCCGGAGGAGTTGCGCAAGAACGCCATTTGCATCGTGCCCAAGGGCGAGGGTTTTGTTTTTGCGCAGGCGAATTGGGACGGCACGAAACTGTCGCTTGATGCGCCGCCCGACGCGGAACTCGCGACGAAGCTGCTGATGCAGATCGGCAAGGACAGCACGGATTCGTATCGCGTGGAAATGCCGTTTGCGGAAGTCGTGCCGGACGAAAAAGAAATGTGGTCGCTCGATACGACCAGCGAACTGCGCGTGCCGGTGGGCCGCACAGGTGCGACCAAGCTGCAATATCTCGCGCTCGGCCAAGGCACGCGACAGCATGGCTTGATCGCGGGCAAGACAGGTTCCGGCAAGTCCACACTTTTTCACGTTATCATCACGAACCTCTCCCTCTGGTGCAGCCCGGACCAGGTGGAGTTTTATCTCGTGGACTTCAAGAAAGGCGTCGAATTCAAGTGCTACGCCACGCACAAACTGCCGCATGCGCGCGTCATCGCCATCGAAAGCGACCGCGAATTCGGCTTGAGCGTGCTTCAACGCGTGGACGAGGAGTTGAAGCGACGCGGCGACCTGTTTCGCAAACTCGGCGCGCAAGACATTGCGGGCTACAAACGCGCCGGCGGCAAGGAGCCGATACCGCGCGTGTTGCTGTTGATTGACGAGTTTCAGGAGTTGTTTGTCGAGGACGACCGCATTTCGCAAAGCGCGGCGCTGTTGCTCGATCGCATCGTGCGCCAAGGTCGTGCGTTCGGGATTCATGTGCTGCTCGGTTCGCAAACGCTTGGCGGCGCATATACGCTTGCCCGTGCGACGATTGGCCAGATGGTGGTGCGCGTCGCGCTCCAGTGCAACGAGGCTGACGCCTACCTCATCATGAACGAGGACAACCCCGCGCCGCGCCTGCTCTCGCGTCCGGGCGAGGCGATTTACAACGATGACGGCGGCGCGATCCAAGGCAACAGCCCCTTTCAAGTTGTCTGGTTGCCCGATCAGACGCGTGACGAGTGGTTGGCGAAGGTGCAGAATCTCGGTA
This sequence comes from uncultured Bifidobacteriaceae bacterium, assembly GCA_964364975.1. Lineage (GTDB taxonomy): Bacteria > Verrucomicrobiota > Verrucomicrobiia > Limisphaerales > JADLHS01 > JALOTT01. Next base: position 4,284 of record CAYIOH010000079.1, on the reverse strand, counting down.
GGGCCGACCTGCCGGTCGGCCCGGACGCGCGGCAGCGCGTCCCTACCAGTCTGCGCGAGCCTATCGTCTTCGAGGGCAACGCCCCGGCAAATGTGCGCGACAACCTCCTTTTGCGCACATTGCTCGACGCCAAAAAAATCCATCCAACGTCAACCCTGCACGTTTTTCTCGGCGCGCCCAATTCGATCAAAGGCCCGACCGAAGCCGTGTTCCGTCGTGCCAGCGGCAGCCACCTCCTCGTAGTCGGCCAGCGGGAAGAGGCGGCGCTCGGTATGTTGGCCGTGGCGCTGGTGTCGCTCGCGGCGCAGCATCCCAAGAATTCAGCGCGCTTCCTAGTGTTTGATTGCAGCGCGCCGGATTCCGCAGAGGCGAAATTCGTTGAGCACGTTGTGCGCGCAATTCCACACGAAGTGAAGCTGGTTCGCACCGGCGAGGTGGACGATGTGATGATGACGCTTGCCGCAGAACAGCAGCAACGCGCGGACGCTACGGGCGCGGCCGGGCCGGAAACGTATTTATTGATTCACGGACTGCAACGGAACAAAAAGCTGCGTTTTGACGAGGAGATGAGCTTTTCGCTCGACTCGGGCGCGGCGGCCAATCCGGGGTTGCAACTCAACAAGCTGATTTGCGAAGGCGCCGGCCTCGGCTTCCACGTCATCGCTACGTGTGACACTTACAACAACGTGATGCGCATGTTGAGCCGCAAGGCGCTGAGCGAATTCGAAATGCGCGTGGTCTTCCAGATGAGCGCCAACGATTCTGCCAGCCTGATTGATTCGCCGCAGGCCAACAACCTTGGCCTGCACCGCGCCATCCTCTTCAACGGCCATGAGGGCTGGCTCGAAACCTTCCGTCCCTACGCGCTTCCAGACAACGTCTGGCTGGATGAGACCGGGCAAAAACTCGCGCAACTGCACGGTTGAATCTAAACTTCCCGACTTGCGTCAGGAACAGTTTGCACTAACTGTTTATCTAACACATTTATCGTGACAACGACTGCAAACCATTTCGATGTAATCGTGATCGGCGGCGGGCCGGCGGGTTCCGCGGCGTCTGCCATCCTCGCGGAACATGGCCATCGCGTGCTCGTCCTCGAACGCGAGAAATTTCCGCGCTACCACATCGGCGAATCACTGATTCCCTTCACGTATCAACCGCTGGAACGACTCGGATTGATTCCGCGGATGAAACAATCCGCGTTTCAAAAAAAATACAGTGTCGTGTTCATCTCTCCGAACGGGAAGGCGAGCCAGCCGTTTTATTTCTTCAATCGCTACGACCGCGAATCCGTGGCGCAGACGTGGCAGGTGCTGCGCTCCGAATTCGACGAGATGCTTCTCAACCACGCGCGCAGCAAAGGCGTGCAGGTCATCGAGGAAATCACCGTGAGGGAATTGATTTGGGAAAATCAAAGTCAAGGTAGCAGCCGACGTGAGTCGGCTCTAACTAATAATTCTGCAAACCGCACGCAACACGACGGATTTGATCAGAGCGGACTCACGTCCGCTGCTACGAGTCGCGTCTTGGGCGTCCGCGCGCAAAAGAAATCCGGCGAGATCGTTGAATTCCGTGCGCCGATCACGCTGGATTGCACGGGCAAGGAAGCCTTCGCCGCTGTGCGCAACGGCTGGCGCATGAAAGACCCTTACCTCAACAAAGTCGCAGTCTGGACTTACTACCAGGGGTCGAAGCGCGAGCCGGGGATTGACGAGGGCCAGACCGCCGTGGCCTACGTGCCGGAAAAGGGCTGGTTTTGGCACATCCCTCAGCATAACGACATGGTCAGCGTGGGCGTCGTGGCCGAGGGCAAATACCTCACCCGCGACGGCGTGCGCGAGCCGGAACAGATTTTCAAACGCGAGATCGGACAAAACTTGTGGATCAAGGAGCATCTTTCCGTGGGACGACAGGTCGGCTCTTATTATCTGATCAGCGAATACTCGCACCACTCGCGCCACTGCGGCTGTGAAGGCTTGTTGCTCGTTGGCGACGCGTTTGCGTTTCTCGATCCTGTCTTCAGCAGCGGCCTGATGCTGGCGCTCAAGAGCGGCGTGCTCGTGGCTGACGAAGTTCACAAGGCCATCATCGAACGCGACTTCTCGACACAGCGGTTCGCGAACTACGGGCGCTTCATGCGTGAAGGTATCGAGAACATGCGCAAGCTCGTTTATGCGTTTTACGATCCGAAGTTTTCTTTCAAGCAAGTGATTGATAAATATCCCGAAGCCGCTGGCGAAATCACCGATTGCCTGAGCGGCGACGTGAACAAGGATTTCAGTTCGCTCTGGCAGAAGATCCGCGAGTTTGTGCCCTTGCCGGATGATTTGCCGGTCGGTGAACCACTCAAGTGAACATTGTTCAACTCACCCCTGGCGCCGGTGCGATGTATTGCGGAAATTGTTTCCGCGACAACGCGCTCGTGGCCGCGCTCCGGCAGATGGGCCACGACGTAACGATGGTCCCGCTTTACCTGCCGCTCACGCTGGACGAGGAGGACCAAAGCGCCGGCACGCCGATATTCTTTGGCGGCATCAATGTTTATCTCGAACAGAAATCCGGGCTGTTTCGCAAAACGCCGCGCTGGCTGCGACGCATGCTTGCATCGCGGAAGCTGCTTGGGTGGGCTGCTGGTCGCACCGCCAAGACCCGCGCCACCGACGTGGGCAACATCCTGCTCTCGATGTTGCGCGGCGAGGAAGGCAGGCAGGCGCGCGAACTCGATGAACTCATCGCGTGGTTGAAGCAACAGGGAAAGCCAGACGTGATTTGCCTGTCCAACGCGCTGCTCGTCGGCATGGCGCGTCGCCTCAAGGCGGAACTCCGGGCGCCGGTGGTCTGCACACTGCAAGGCGAGGATACATTTCTCGACGCATTGCCGAATACCCACCGCACCGCCGCGTGGCGATTGTTGTCCGAGCGCGCCGCAGACGTGGATGAGTTCATCGCGCCGAGCTGTTACTTCGGCGGCTTGATGGCGAAGCGGCTTGGTTTGTCGGCGGACAAATTGCACGTGGTTCACAACGGGATCAACCTGGACGGATACGAAACGCCCACTCCGAGGGTGGAGGGCGGATTTCGCAGTGCTCCCGTGCTCGGCTATCTCGCGCGGATGTGCAAGGAGAAGGGCCTCGATACGCTGGTGGAAGCCTTCATCCTGCTCAAGCAGAGCGGACGCGCGGGAAATCTGAGGTTGCGCATCGGCGGCAGTTGTGGCCCGGCGGACGAACCCTTCGTGAAAACGCTGCGGCAGCGTCTGGCGGCGGCGGGCTACCTTGGCCAGACCGGATTTCTTCCAAACCTGGCTCATTCGGAAAAATTGGAATTTCTCCGCTCACTAACGATTTTTTCCGTGCCCGCGAATTACGGCGAAGCGTTCGGACTTTACCTCATAGAAGCGCTGGCCGCCGGCGTCCCGGTGGTACAACCCCGCACGGCCGCGTTCCCGGAAATCCTCGAAGCCACCGGCGGCGGCGTGTTGTGCGAGCCGGGCGACCCGAACGCCTTGGCCGATGCCATCGAACAATTGCTTATGAACCCGAAGCAGGCGCAGGCGCTGGGCGAAGCCGGCCGCAAAGCCGTGTTTGAAGATTTCAGCGCCGAGGCGATGGCGCGGAAGACGTTGCGGATTTTCGAGCGCGTAATTTCAAGTCGCCAATCGTAAATCACGAACCTAAAAGCCCCGCATGGCCTACGAATTCAAGATCATTCAGCGCGTCGAGTTCAGCGACACCGACATGGCGGGCATCGTCCACTATGCGAATTTTTTCCGCTACATGGACGCGGCGGAACATGCCTTCTTCCGGTCGCTGGGCTTTTCCATCTGGACGAAGCACGTCGAGCCACCCGTGGGCTGGCCGCGGGTCCACGCGCAATGCGACTTCAAACAACCGCTCCGCTTTGAGGACGAAGTGGAGGTTCACCTGCTCGTGAGTGAGAAGAAAGCGAAATCCATCAGCTACGTTTTTAAGTTTCACAAGCTGGGGGCACACCCGGCCGTCGAGATCGCGCGGGGCAGGGTCACCGCCGTGTGCGTGACGGAGCAGCATGGCAAGCTCAGCGCGGCGCCGATTCCCAGGGTGGTGGCGGACAAGATCGAAGTCGCCCCGAAAGAATTGCTCGACTGATTTCGATTGGCTGCACCGCGCCGGTGTGGAATTTATTGAAATGAAAAACCAGCAGGCATCACATTCCGGCCAACGGCGGGAGGATGCCATTGGCTATTTTCGGCAGGATGAGCAAATCAACGCAGAACCTGTTCGCCCTTTACTTGGCCGCGCGTGC
>CAYIOH010000078.1:0-11176 GCA_964364975.1 uncultured Bifidobacteriaceae bacterium | reverse complement strand
CAACCCTGGCACGCCTTCCAAAAGCACGTGCCCGTTGGCTAGCAGCCCAATGACGAGCCGCTCGGTCAAATAGCTTTGCCCAACGATGACTTTGCCGAGTTCGTTAAACAGCGGGCGCGTGAAGGCGCTCGCTTCCTTGACCGCTTCGTTAATGGCGTTGATTCCTGTGCTCATATTTTTTCGATTCTACGGACAGATGGACAACGAATCCAGCCGGAGTGTTCAAAGGGAAAATCAGACACGGATTTCACGGATTAGCACGGATTTGAACCTTGTCACCCGTACCTATTCGTGAAATCCGTGTCTAACATCTTCCTCTTGCCTCGGCGATGTCGCGGGCGATCTGGGTTTTTAGTTCGTCGAGGGAAGCAAACTTTTGCTCGTCGCGGAGCTTGCCGACGAAGGTGACTTCCATTTCTTCACCGTAAAGGTCGCCGGAGAAATCAAGCAAATGGACTTCAACGCGGAGTTGCGGCGTCGGCTGGCTGACGGTCGGGCGATGGCCAATGTTCAAGACTGCGCGATGCATCCGGCCGCAAACAGTGCCGTGCGCTACGTAAACTCCGTTAGGCGGCAAAACAAAACCGGTCGCGTCAAGGTTCGCGGTTGGAAAGCCGAGTTTGTGTCCAAGCTTGTCGCCCTCGATGACTTTCGCCGCGAGCGCGTAGGCGCGACCGAGCATCTGGCTGGCGGAATCGAAATCGCCGAGGCGAATGGCCTCGCGGATGCGGGTGCTGCTGACCGCGTGGCCATTGAGCGCGACCGCGGCAAGGTTATGAACTTGAAAGCCAATTTCGCCGCCGAGCTGTTTTAGGAGGGCGACATCGCCGCTGCGTTTGTGGCCGAAAACAAAATCCGCGCCGACGCAGATGCTTTGGATTTGTCCGAGGTCGCGCGCGAGTTGTCGGATGAACGTCTCCCCGGTCTGTTCGCTGAACGCTCGGTCGAAGTGCAGCAGCAGCATCGCGTCGCTGCCGAGGGCTTCGATGGCTCGAGTCTTTTGCGGCAGCGAATAGATCAACGGTGGCACGCGGTCAGGGGCGACAACGGTATTCGGATGGCGATCGAAAGTGAGCACCAGGGCAATGGCATTGTGCTGGCGCGCATCGGCGATGGTCTGACGGATAATCTGCTGGTGGCCAAGGTGCACACCGTCAAAGACGCCGATGGCAAGGCAGACTTTGCGCGCACCATTGCCAAGTTCCTTTGCCGTGTGGATGATTTTCACGCTGCCAGCAATTTCAAGAACGGGATCACTCGTTTCTCCAACTCTGAGACCGGAAGTCTCAACAATTCGTCCAGCGGCTTTGCGTCAGCGACATCGAACTTTCCGGCGGCCGACCGGCGGAGCGTGGCGAGGTGCGCCCCACAGCCAATCTTCTGACCGAGATCGTGAGCGACGCTGCGAACATACGTGCCCTTGGTGCAGGCGAGCTTGCAAGCGCCGAGCGGTTCGCGGTAATCGGTGAAGCGGAAGTTGTAAATGTGAATGAGCCGCGGCTCGCGTTCCACCTCAATGCCCTTGCGCGCGAGTTTGTAAAGCGGCACGCCGTCTTTCTTGATCGCGGAAACCATCGGCGGCATTTGCATTTGATCCCCGACGAATGTCGCGGCGAGTTCATTCAACTGGTCGAGCGTCAGCGGCGGCACGGGTTTCGATTCGAGAATTTCGCCGTCGGAGTCGTAGCTGTTGGTCGTTTCACCAAACTTGATCGTGCCCTCGTAAACTTTGTCGTCGGACATGAGTTTTTCAGAGAGTTTCGTGCCGCGACCGAGAACGATCACCAGCAACCCCGTCGCGTTTGGATCAAGCGTGCCGCAGTGGCCGACTTTCTTGATGCCGAACTGCCGGCGGATGGCGTCCACGACGTCGTGGGAAGTCGGGCCGCTGGGTTTATCAATGAGGAGCGCGCCGTCGAGCGCGGTAAATTCTTGCATGATGAATCACTTCGCGGCGTTGATCGCCTTTTTGATGGCAGCGATGACGCGCCGTTGGGCGGAAAGCGAATTGCCAGGAATTCGCGCACCCGCCGCCGCCGGGTGGCCGCCGCCGCCGAATTGCGCGGCGATCTCATTGACGTTCACCTGCCCGCTTTTCGAGCGGAGGCTGATGCGCGTCAACTCAGGTTCAACCTCCTCGAAGACGCAGGCAACGATGACCGGTTCAATGGCGCGAATATGGTCAATCAGCCCTTCCGTGTCATTGCTTTCCGCGCCAGTGCGGGCAAGGTCCGCTTTCTTGAGCCAGAACCACGCGATGCGGTCGTTGTGCGCAAGTTTGAAGCGGCTGTAAACGTGTTTGAGCAACCGCGCGCGAGACAACGGGAACGACTCATAGACTTCGCCGGAAATTTTCGCAAGGTCGGCGCCGCGCGTGACGAGTTCGCCGCCAACGTGGAACGTCCCAGGCCGCGTGCTGGGATATTGGAACGAGCCGGTGTCTGTGGAAACGGCTGTGAACAAACAATCCGCGATGCGTGGTGTGAACGGCCAACGCGCGACCTTTAGCAGGCGAAAAATCAATTCACCCGTAGAAGGTTCGCGCGGCGAAACCCAGTTCAAATCGCCGTAGCGCGTGTTGCTCTCGTGATGGTCAATGTTGATGAGGGGTTTTCGGCGCGAAATGAACGGGCCGGTTTCGCCGAGGCGCTCGAAGCTGGCGCAATCGGTCGCAATGACGCAATCGAACTTCAACCCACGTTTCGGCTGTTGGAAAATACCGTCGCGGTCGAGGAAACGATATTTCTGCGGCATGGGGTCTTGGTTCCAGCAAACCACTTTCTTCCCCTCGGATTGGAGCGCGAGGGTGAGGCCGAGTTGAGACCCGACGCAATCGCCGTCGGGGCGGATATGACCGACAACGCAGATGGTTTTCGCCGCACGGATGGCGTCGAGGATGCGGTCTATGATGGGCGGATGAGGTTTCATTCGAGTCCAGATGAGCTGTGTGCGCCCTCACCCCGGCCCTCTCCCATCCAATGGGAGAGGGGGAATTGCAGCCAGTTGGTTGGCAATTGCGGTTGCATCAAGTTAATCGTCGAGTTCATGCTCGTCGGTGGACGGCGAGGTTTTTTCCAATTCCTCGATGATTTGGAGCACGCGGTTGCCACGCACAACGGAGTCGTCAATCACAAAGCGCAGGGCCGGGGTGTATTTCAGGACGACCGCCCGGCTGACCATTCCCTGGATGCGTCCGCGGTGCATCGCGATGAGCGCCAGGCCGCGCTTTTGCTGGTCGGCGGTGCCGAGGATGCTCAGGAACACCGTGGCGGATTTCAAATCGCCGGTCACGTCCACGTCATTGACCGAGACCAGTCCGGCTTCGCTGACGGGGAATTCACGATGAAGGACTTGGCCGATGGCGCGCTTCAGCAGTTCGCGAACTCGTTGGAGTCGGAGGGAGGGCATGGAGGATTTAGGATTCATGATTTACGATTTATGACCGCGCCGGCTTTTTCAGCATCGAGCGCAATCGAAAACCATTCGCTCACAATTTCTGCGCCACTTTTTCGACGGTGTAACACTCGATGCTGTCGCCAACCTGGAACTCGGTGAAGCCCTCGATGCGAATGCCGCACTCCATGCCGGCGCGCACTTCGTTGACTTCATCCTGGAACCGGCGCAACGACTGGGTGACGCCTTCGTAAATGATTTCCTTGCGCCGGCGTATGCGCACCTTGCCGCGGACGATGCGTCCGGAGCTGACCATCGAACCGGCGACCGGCGCGCCCTTGGACAATTCAAAAATCTGGCGCACTTCGGCCGAGCCGACAATGGTTTCCTTGCTCTCGGGATCGAGCAAGCCGGCCATGCCTTCCTTCACCTCGTCAATCAGTTCGTAGATGATGGCGTAAAGTTTTATTTGCACGCTCTCGTGCTTGGCGCGGTCGGCCACGCCGCTGTCCACCCGCGTGTGGAACCCGAGAATGACGGCGCGCGAAGCGGCGGCCAGCGCGACGTCGGATTCGGTAATGGTCCCGACCGCGCTGTGAATGATTTCCAGTGTGACTTTCTCCGACTCGATTTTCTTGAGCGCCTCGACAATGGCTTCGACGGAGCCTTGCGTGTCGGCTTTCACGACGAGCTTAAGGATCTTGCCCGCTTGCGAGTCGAGCGTGGCAAAGAGGTTTTCCAACGTGACCTTCGACCGCATTTCCAAGCTCTTGGCCTTGGACTCCTGCCCACGTTGGGAGGCCAGCTCGCGCGCCGCTTTTTCGTCTTCGACAACGCTGAATTCCAAGCCAGCTTCAGGCACGCCGTTCAGTCCAAGGACCTTCACCGCGACGGACGGCGCGGCTTCCTTGAGACGTTTGCCCTCTTCGTTGATCAACGCGCGCGCCTTGCCGTAGTACTGCCCGCAAATGATGACCTCGCCCACACGCAACGTGCCCTTGCGCACGAGCACGGTGGCAATGGGGCCGCCGGGTTCAAGGCCGGATTCAATGACGTTGCCCTTGGCGTGGCGATTGGGGTTGGCCTTGAGTTCCAGCAAATCGGCCTGGAGCAAAATCATTTCGAGCAGTTTGTCCACGCCCTGTTTGGTGAGGGCGGAGCAATCCACAAAAATTGTTTCGCCGCCCCAGTCGTCAGGCACAAGCTCCTTTTCCTGCAATTGCTGCCGGACGCGCAGCGGGTTGGCGTTCGGGTGGTCCATCTTGTTGACGGCGACGAGAATGGGCACTTTGGCGGCCTTCGCGTGGTTAAGCGCTTCGATGGTTTGCGGCATGACGCCGTCGTTGGCGGCAACCACGAGCACGACGATGTCGGTGACATTCGCGCCACGTGCGCGCATGGAACTGAACGCCGCGTGGCCGGGCGTGTCGAGGAAGGTGATCTGCTGAAGATCATTTTTACGCTCGGGATGCGGGAAGGAAATCGTGTAGGCGCCGATGTGCTGGGTGATGCCGCCGGCTTCGCCTGCGGCGACGTTGGCCTTGCGGATAACGTCGAGTAACGAGGTCTTGCCGTGATCCACGTGGCCCATGATGGTGACGACCGGCGGCCGGGGTTTTAGGTCTTCGGGCTTATCCTCAAGGTCAACCTCGATCTTTGTTTCGACTTTGTGAACCTGGCCTTCGCCCTTGGCTCGTTTCTCGACTTCGAATTTGAAGCCGTACTTGGCGCAAATCTGCGTGGCGATCTTTTCGTCAATCGCCTGATTCACGTTAGCAAAGACGCCGAGCTTCATCAGGTCGCCGATGATGATGAACGGCTTTTGCTTCAGTTGCTCGGCGAGTTCGCGGACAACGATGGGCGGTTTGATGGTAATGACCTGGGCATCGCTGGGCAAAACAATTTTCGGCGCGGCTTTTGACAGCTCGGCTGCTCTTGATTCTGCGGAGATCTTTTGCGGCGTGGCAACCCTTGCGCCGGACGGCGGAACTCCTCCGCGTACTCTGCGAATATCGCCGCGACGCATGAACTCCGTTTTGCCCGGCTCCGCTTGGCGACCCGGCCCACGCACACCGCCAGCGCGGTCACCTGGCTTTGACACCGGCTTCTGTGGCAACTGAATAAAGCCAATTTTCTCCCCGACTTTCGGCCCGGGCGGTGGTGGTGGTGGCGCTGGCGGCAGCGGCGGAAGTTCGACGATGGGTTCTGCGGGTGGACTGGCCGGTTCCGCGATCGGTGTGGCCAGCAGCTCGGTGGTTGCAGTTGCCGTCGTTGGTTTCGCAGGAATGAGCGGCGGCGGTTCGGGTGGCGCGGTGACGAGTTTGATTGGCTCTTGCGGTGCGGGGACAGGCGCAGGTGGCGGGGGCGCGGCGATTTCCGGATGGTCTTTGAGCAGTTCGCCTTCGAGATACTCAGCGGTAATTTTGTCGAGCGAACTGGAGGCAACCCTGGCCGCGGCAATGCCCAGCGACTTGGCCTTGGCGATGGTTTCCTTGTTCTCCAGGCCAAGCTTCTTCGAAATGTCGTAAATACGAACGGGCATAAATTTCCATCGCTACCAGCCAACCACGCCTGCTTTGCCGTGCCGCGGTCATAAACTAAACGCGGTCAAAACCAAAGCTTCGCGCCGAAACCATATCTTCAGGCGGCGGCCGAATCGCCGCCAAGTTGAATTTTCCGGCGCTCGGCTTCGCCGCGCGCCGCTTCCAAAATCGCCGGGGCCTGCTCCCCAATTTGCGGGATGTCGGCCAGGTCGCTGACGTCGGCTTGCAACAAATCTTCCAAACACGTCAAACCGGCATGGACGAGCGCGTCAGCCTGCTCGCGCAAAATTCCCGGAATGGCCGCCAGCAATTCAACCGCTTCGGCAACCTTTTCCTCGAAACCCTTGGTCACCACAACCTCGGCTTCGATGTCCACCTGCCAGCCGGTGAGCTTGGAGGTGAGCCGCGCGTTCTGGCCGCGCTTGCCGATGGCGAGCGAAAGCTGATCGTCACTCGTGATGATCCTGACGCGGTGTTTTGCCTCATCAATCTCAAAGTTTTTCAGTTTGGCCGGCGCCAGGGCATTGGTGATAAAGGTTCTGACGTTGGGGTCCCAGCGAATGATATCCACTTTTTCATTGTTCAGTTCACGAACAATGTTCTTCACCCGCTGCCCGCGCAAACCGACGCATGCGCCGACCGGGTCAACCTTCTCGTCGCGGGTCCAAACCGCCAGCTTGGTGCGGAAGCCCGCCTCGCGAGCAATGCCCTTGACCTCGATGGTGCCATCGTTGATTTCCGAAACTTCCAGTTGAAACAGCTTGATGACAAAGCGCGGATCGCCACGGGACAGAATGATCTCCGGACCATGCGGGCTTTCTTCGACAGCTTTGACGTAGCAGCGAATGCGTTCGCCTACCTGATATTCTTCCGTGGGCACGCGTTCCTTGTTGGGCAACAGCGCCTCGTATTTGCCGAGGTCCACAATCACGTCGGAGCGGTCAAAGCGGCGCACCGTGCCGCTGATGATATCGCCCACGCGGTCCTTGAATTCGGTGAAAATGAGCGCCTTCTCCGCGCGCCGAATATGCTGCATGAGCGATTGCTTGGCGTATTGGGAGGCAATACGGCCAAATCCGGTGGGCGTGACCTCGATTTCCAGTTCCTCGCCCACCTGAGCGTCGGCTTTGACCCGTCGGGCGTCAAAGACCGAAATCTGGTCATGCTTGGAAATGACGCGCTCGGCCACGACCTGTTTCGCGTAGGCCCGGATGTCGCCGTTCTTGGGGTCAATCTCAACGCGCAGTTCGCGCGCCGGGCCGACCGCCTTCTTGGCGGCAGACAACAACGCTTCCTGCACCGCTGCGACCAGAATGTCGCGGCTGATGCCTTTTTCCCGTTCCCAGAACTCCAGGACGGCTAGAAAGTCAGCATTCATACGCTCGTGACGGCAATCCCACGCGGGGAACAAAAAAGTCGGTAGAGTGTTATTCTTCCGACTTTTCGCGCTGGCGAACGCCAGCAAACTTTACCGTTCTAGCGCAGAGTAATTTTTCGACCAATACCCGTCAAGCTCAAATCCGGCGTAAATTCTGCCGAAATCCTTTGGAAACCCTGCTATTTGCCGGGGCGGTTTCGACGCAACCTGCTCGGACAGAAAATTTTTTGCAATTTTGCCTTATTCACTCCAATCTTGCGCCGTGACTCAGCCCTTGGCACTCGTACTGTATGAAAAGCTGATGCCCGGCAGCCAACTGGTAAACCGGCTGCAGGACCTCAATTACCGCGTCCAGCCGCTTACAGATGCGAACCAGCTCGCTGCCATTGCCAAATCCGAAGGCCCAATGCTGATCTTCGCCGACCTGGAGTCCAGTAACTCCGACATTTGCGCCGTCATCGGTGCATTGCGGAGAAGTCCCGGCACGGCCCACATCCCGGTCCTCGCCTTCGCGGATGAAACCGCTGAGGCGCTCCAATCGGCGGCGCGCCAAGCTGGTGCGACGGTGGTGGTGAGCAACACCGCGTTGCTGGCGCAACTGCCGAATCTGCTTGAACAGGCGCTCCGGATGGAATGAGACCAACATATCGGCGCGCTTCCCTCTCTTTCCCTCTGCGCGACTCCGCGTCCTCTGCGCCTCTGCGTTCAACTTGCATCTTGCAACCAGCAACCTGCGACCAGAAAATCCCCGCACATGAATCGCATCGTCGAACGCTTCACCCGGCTCAAGCGCGAGGGCAACAAGGCCTTCATCGTTTACATCGGCGCGGGCGACCCGAATCTGGAAGCCACCCGGCAACTCGCTCTGGCTTTCGACCAGGCGGGCGTGGACGTGCTGGAACTGGGCGTGCCGTTCAGCGACCCGCTCGCCGATGGGCTGGTGAACCAACTGGCCGCGCAACGCGGATTGGAATCCGGCACGACCCCGCCCAAGCTGTTGGAAACGGTCGCCGCGATTCGCAGGCAGTCGCAGATTCCCATTGTTCTCTACATCTACTTCAACCTGATCCACAAGGTTGGGATGGAAAGATTCATCGCTGACGTAGCCAAAGCCGGGGTGGACGGCCTGCTCGTTTTGGATTTACCGCCGGAGGAGAGCGACAACTATGAGACGCTCATGCGCAAAGCGGGATTGTGCCACATTTACCTCGTTGCCCCAACGACGCCCGAAGACCGCATGGAGCTCATTGTGAAACGCGGCGCAGGTTTCATCTACTATGTCTCCCGCGAAGGCGTGACCGGCATGCAAAGCAAAGTGGCCTCAAACCTCGCGGAGCAAATCGCCAAAATCCGCGCGCACACCACGCTGCCCATCGCGGTTGGTTTTGGCATCTCGAATCCCGAACAGGCCAAACTCGTCGCGCGCGAAGCGGACGGCGCAGTAGTCGGCAGCGCCGTTGTGGACCAGATCGCGCAGCACGGAAAGTCTCCCAAACTCGTCGCCAAAGTCAGCGCGTTTGTCAAAACCTTGGCCGACGCGGTAAAACCAATTTAGCTGCGGATGAAACCTGAATCGAAAACGCGAATTATTGAAGGGACCACTGGATACTTCGCACGCCGCGACTTTCTCAAACTAACCGCCGCGGCTGCGGCGGGCTTTATGCTTTCGCGGATGCCCGTGGCGGCCGGACCGTTCACCCGCGAGGATTTTGACGAACTCGTTCCCGCGGACAAAAAGCTCGCGCCGGAATGGGTGAAGTCGCTCTTCGCGCGCGGCGAGCCGACGGTGTATCGCGGCGCGGAACTCGACAAAATCGGAATGCCGATCGGCGGGCTTTGCGCGGGCCAGCTCTATCTCGGCGGCGATGGACGGCTCTGGCATTGGGATATTTTTAACCAACATATCCCCACGGGCGCGGAGCATTACGCCAAACCGCTCACGCCTTCCTCGCCGTTGGAACAGGGCTTCGCGGTGTGTGTGAACGCGGGCGGCAAGTCGCAGGTGCGCAAGCTGGACCGCGCGAGCTGGCGGGACGTTTCATTCCGCGGCGAGTATCCCATCGGGCGCGTCGAATACGCCGACCCGGAATTTCCGCTGGCAATTTCGCTCGAAGCGTTTTCACCGTTCATTCCGCTCAACGTGGACGACTCGTCGCTGCCCGCGACGGTGATGCGGTTCAAGGTAACGAACACCAGCAAGCAGAAGGTCGAAGTCGAGCTGGCCGGCTGGCTGGAAAACGCCGTCGCGCTGAAGAGCGGAGAAACGCAAGACGTGCTACGGCACAACCGCGTCGGGCGCCGTGGCAAGCTCACCTTCCTCGAATGTTCCGCCACTCCCGCGCCAGCAGGCGAGAGTCGTTCTCCGCAACCGGACATTCTTTTTGACGATTTTGAGCGCGAGACCTACGCGCCGTGGACCGCGGAGGGTACGGCCTTCGGTCGGGGGCCGGTGGCCAAGAACAATGTGATGGACTATCAAGGCGACCTCGCCATGCACGGCCAGCACGCCGTGAATACGCATTCCGCACCCGCCGCCACCGATGTCGGTGGGCGCGACGCGCAGACCGGCACGCTCACCAGCCCGCCGTTCGTCATCGAGCGCGACTACATTCGCTTCCTCATCGGCGGCGGGGCGCATACGGGCAAGACCTGCGTCAACCTCCTCGTGGGCGACAAGGTCGTGCTGTCCGCGACCGGCGCGAACGACAACAAGATGAAGCCAGTGTCATGGGGCGTGCGCCGCTGGGCCGGCAAGACCGCGCGTATCCAGGCGGTGGACAAGGAAGCCGGTGGCTGGGGCAACATCGGTCTCGACTACATCGTGTTCAGCGATCAGCCGGACGTGCCGCCCGGCCCGCTGGCGGAGCAACCGGACTTCGGTACGATGGGCCTGGCGCTTATCGGCGGCGACAAGGGCAGTTTTGGCGTGGCGGCGCTGCCCGACGACAAAGTTCCGCCGGAGTTTTTCCCGAGTTCAACCAGCAAACACGCTGGCCCTGTCACCAAAATGTTCGGCGACTCGCTCATCGGCTCGCTTTCGCGCCGGCTTTCGCTGAAACCCGGCCAGTCGGGCGAAGTCACCTTCCTTCTCACCTGGCATTTTCCAAACCTGAAATTGCCCAAACTTCCGCCCGGCCGACACTACGCCACGCGCTTTCCCTCGGCACTCGCGGTCGCGGAATACGTCGCGGCGAACTTCGACCGTCTCGCCTCGCAGACGCGCCTGTGGCACGACACCTGGTACGACTCCACGCTGCCGTATTGGTTTCTGGACCGCACGTTTCTCAACACATCCATCCTCGCCACGTCCACTTGCTTTCGTTTGGGCAACGGGCGGTTCTGGGGCTGGGAAGGCGTCGGCTGCTGTGAAGGCACGTGCGGCCACGTCTGGCAATACGCCCACGCCGTCGCGCGCCTCTTCCCGCAACTGGAGCGCGACACCCGCGAGCGCGTGGACTTCGGCCTCGCGCAGCAGCCGGACGGTGCCATCCGCTTCCGCGCCGAGCACAACGATTACCCCGCCGTAGATGCCCAAGCCGGCACCGTGCTGCGCGCATCGCGCGAACACCAGATGTGCAGCGACACCGCGTGGCTCAAACGCAACTGGCCCGGCATCCGCAAAGCCATCGAGTGGCTCATCGCGAAGGACGAAAACGGTGACGGTCTCATCGAAGGCAACCAGCACAACACGTTGGACACGGACTGGTTCGGCCCGGTTGCATGGCTGAGCGGGATATATCTCGCCGCGTTGCGCGCCGGTGAGGAGATGGCGTGTGAGGTCGGCGACGAAACTTTCGCCCGCCGATGTCACGACATCTTCTCCCGTGGCCAAGCCAATCTCGTCACGCAACTTTTCGACGGC
>CAYIOH010000077.1:0-11257 GCA_964364975.1 uncultured Bifidobacteriaceae bacterium | reverse complement strand
CGACAACGGCATCCTCGATCTCTCGAAGGCGTATCGCTTGAAGCCGGGCACGGGCTGGCTCGTCGGGCCGTGCATCCTGCATGCGCCTGGCAGCCTCTGCACCTACGAGCCGCAATGGGGCAGCGACGTGTTCGGCATGTATCAAAGCATGGTCGAGGGCCGTTACGTGCCGTGGGATTTGCTGGTGAAGGACATGCCCAAGGAGAAGCACCGCGACCTCGACTTCATCGTGGACCAGCTTGATTGGGAAGCCAACGTTGACCCGAACTTCAAGGACAACCACTATCTCGAACCCGTGCCCGTGGCGGATACGCGCAAGGCAGGCTTCGTGGATCGTTGGATTGTCTATGGCAAGGTGCATGGCGAACAGCTATTCACGGCGAAGGAACTGACCGTCGAGCCGGGTGTCAAATGCACGATCAAAGACAAGGGCGCTTACGGCCTGATCTGCGTGCAAGGCAGCGGCAAGATCAACGGCCAGCCGCTCAACAGCCCCAAACTCATCCGCTTCACCGAACTGACCGAGGACGAATATTTTTGCACCGAGGACGGCGCGAAAGCCGGCGTGACTTATGAGAACACCAGCGAGACCGAGCCGCTTGTTACGCTGCGCTACTTCGGTCCGGAAGTGAATCCTGACGCCCCAGCGATGGGCGCGTATCGGAAGAACAAGTTCTAAGCCGGAACCATGCAGTTGACTGGCAAGTAGAAGCGGCACCTCGTCGCCGGGTGCTGGAAGGAAACAGTTTGTCGTGGCCGGCGAACGTGTCCTGCCTGTCTTCGCAAGCGTGAATGTCATCCAACCATTCGGATTCCCCTGCGATAAATCAGGCTTGCCCCACTCGAAAAAGCGCGCAAAAGTCCAGCCATGCCGCTCGACCTTCAATCGCTTCCGAAAGTCCTCCTCCACGAACATCTCGACGGCGGGTTGCGCCCGCAAACGGTCATCGAACTCGCGCGGAACACGGGTTACACCGGTCTGCCGTCCGACAACCCGGCGGAACTGGCGGCGTGGTTTCATCGCGGAGCAACCCGCGGGTCGCTGCCGCTTTATCTCGAAGGATTCAAGCACACGATCGCCGTGATGCAAACCCGCGCGGCGCTGGAGCGCGTGGCGTTTGAGTTCATCGAGGACATGCACCAGGACGGCGTGGTCTATGCCGAAGTGCGGTTCGCCCCGTGTTTCCATCGCGAACGCGGGTTGACGGACGAAGCCATCGTCGGCGGGATCATTGACGGGTTGCGGCGTGGCGAGGAAAAATACGGTGTGCGGTGGGGATTGATTATTTGTGCGATGCGCGACCGCACCGATTCGCTGGAGGCAGCGGAACTGGCGATTGATTTCCGCACGCGCGGCGTGGTGGGTTTTGATCTGGCCGGCGAAGAAGCCGGACATCCGCCGAAGAAACATGTCGAGGCGTTCGCGGCCATTCAACGGGCGAATTTTTACTCGACGTTGCACGCGGGCGAGGCGTTCGGCGTGGCGAGCATCTGGCAGGCGCTGCAGATCTGCGGCGCGCACCGGCTCGGCCACGCGACACAACTTGTGGATGACATGACCATCATGGACGGCAAAATCCTGAAGCTCGGCCTGCTGGCGCAATACATTCTCGACCGCCGCATCCCGCTGGAGATCTGCCTGTCGAGCAACGTCCACACCGGCTCAGTGCCGTCGCTGCGCGAACATCCGTTCAAGATGTATTTCGACCGCGGCTTTCGCGTGACGTTGAACACCGACGACCGTTTGATGAGCGACACGACCATGACCAAGGAATTCACGCTGGCGATGGATACTTTCGGTCTCTCGCTCGACAACGTGGAAAAGCTCACGCTCAACGCCATCAAGAGCGCATTCCTGCCTTTCGATGAGCGCCTGCGGTTGATTTACGATGTCATCAAGCCGGGCTACGAACGGGCGCGGGCCATGGTTTGACGGCGTGGATGGTAGTTTCCGGTGGAAGAACTTTGTTCCCCGGCGCTCCTGGTGTTCGCGGGAAACATCCCCTAAGCACATGGCGCGGGCCAAGGTGCGCGAAGCCGCGACGACACCGGTGCAGAGACACGGTTGCTAGGGGTTCCTGAACGAACTCATCTGGCGGGAGTTTTACCTCCAATTCCTGCACAACTTTCCGCCATCTTTGGCACTCGATCAATCGGTGATAGCGGGGAAACGCAGCCAGTCCGCCGGACCGGCCGGATAATATTCGATAACCGCGCCGCCTGTGCTATTGTGCCCACAGCTTGCGAGCTACGGCGCTAATTCGACTGGGTCGCCTCCGAGCGAAGACCTTTCAGGTCATCGCGCTCGGGGGAATTTCGTTGGCCACTGCGGCAGAACTCTCCGCCGCGCCGGGACTCTGGGAAAGGCAGGATCAGCCGGCCACCCCAAACCGTCCCGCTGGCAGCGAATGGATTCGCCCTCAGCAGTATCGCGCGTTTCATCTGGACCACGCCGTCTTGCGCCCGCTGCTCGACCGTGCGCCAAGGGAATTCACGCCCGCTGCCCAAACCGCGCCCGCCGAAATCGAATTGCCGATGCCAGATGGCTCGCTGCAAAAGTTCCGTTTCGTCGAAGCGCCGGTCATGGCGCCGGAATTGGCGGCGAAGTTTCCGGAGATTCGCACTTTTCGCGGGCAGGGAATTGATGACCCCGCCGCGAGCGTGCGGTTTGATTTCACGCCCGCCGGGTTTCACGCGCAGATTCTGTCTCCGCGCGGCGCGGTTTACGTTGATCCGCTTTATCGCAACGACACGACGCTCCACGCGACTTATTACAAGCGCGACTACCGGCGCGCAGCGGACGGCTGGCAATGCCTGACACCGGCCGGCCCCGCCGTCGCCGCGGTGGCGGCGCTGCCACTGGACCTCGCACGATCGGGCAGCAACCTGCGAACGTATCGGCTGGCTTGCGCGGCCGACGGCGAATACACCGCGTTCCACGGCGGCACGGTGCCGGCGGGTCTGTCGGCGGTGGTCACCGCAATCAATCGCGTAACCGGCGTTTGCGAAACGGAACTGGCGATCCGCCTGGTACTCGTGGCGAACAACGATCTCATCATCTACACGAACCCCTCCACCGATCCGTACAACAATACCAGCGGCTCAACGATGCTGAATCAAAATCAAACCACCCTCGATTCGGTCATCGGGAGCGCCAATTACGATATTGGCCATGTGTTCAGCACCGGCGGCGGCGGCATCGCCGGACTGGGTGTTGTCTGTATCACGGGCAGCAAAGCGCGAGGCGTGACCGGCAACGGCAACCCGGTGGGCGATTCGTTTTGGATTGATTACGTCGTGCATGAAATGGGGCATCAGTTCGGCGCAAACCACACGTTCAACAGCAGCACGAGCAACTGCGGCGGCGGCAACCGCAATGCTTCGACCGCCTACGAACAGGGCAGCGGCTCCACCATCATGGCCTACGCCGGCATTTGCGGTAGCGACGATCTCCAGCCGCACAGCGATCCGTATTTCCATTTCGCCAGCTTCGATGAGATTCTCGCCTACACCACGACCGGATCGGGCAGCGGTTGTCCGGTGTTGAGCGCCACCGGCAACACCGCCCCCGGCGTGAGCGCGGGCGCGAATTACAGCATTCCGGCGAACACCCCGTTCACGCTGACCGCCTCCGGCAGCGACCCAAACGGCGACCCGTTGACTTATTGCTGGGAGGAACGCGACCTGGGCCCGTCCACCACCGTCACCGCGCCGGACAACGGCAGCAGCCCGCTCTTCCGCTCCTGGAATCCTACGGCCAGCCCGTCGCGCACGTTCCCGCGGCTCGCGGATTTGCTGAACAACACGCTCGCCATCGGCGAGATCATGCCGACCACGACGCGCACGATGAACTTCCGCGTGACGGCGCGGGACAACCGCGCGGACGGCGGCGGCGTGAACACGGCGGACATGCAGGTGAGCGTAACTGCCGCGGCCGGCCCCTTCACCGTCACTTCGCACAACAGCGGCGGCACGTTCTCGAACTTCACCACTGTCACCTGGAACGTTGCGGGCACGACCGCAGCACCGGTCAACGCGGCCAACGTCAACATTCTGCTCTCGACCAATGGCGGTTTGAGTTTCCCGATTACGCTGCTGGCGAACACATCCAACGACGGTTCCGAGCCGGTGCTGCTTCCCAATCTCAACACCTCCGCCGCGCGCCTCAAGGTCGAAGCCGCCGGTAACATTTTCTTTGACGTGAACAACGCCAACTTTACGATCACCCTAGGCATGCCGACGCCACTGGTGGTGCTGGATGCCGTGGCACTCGCCAGCGAAAGCTGCGGACCGGCCAACAACGCCCTGGACCCCGGCGAAACCGTCACGGTGAACTTCGCGTTGAAGAACACGGGTTCCGCCAATACGACAAACCTGATCGCCACGTTGCTGGCGACCAACGGAGTCATGTCGCCGAGCGGCCCGCAAAGCTACGGCGCGCTGGTTGCCGGCGGTTCGGCGGCAAGCCTGCCGTTCACTTTTAACGCCGCCGGCGCCTGCGGCAGCACGGTGACCGCAACGCTGCAGCTTGAAGATGGCGGAGCGAATCTCGGCACCGTCAGCAAAACGTTTGTGCTCGGGACAAGCGTTTCCGTCACGAGTGCATTCACCAATGCAGCCTCGATCACGATTCCTGCCAGCGGTAACAAAGGCGCCGCCACACCGTATCCGTCCGCCATTTCCGTCGCCGGCGTTACCGGCACGGTGGCGATGGTCACCGTCACGCTGGCAGGTCTGAGCCATACTTACCCCGACGACTTGGATGTCTTGCTCGTCGGCCCGGGCGGGCAGACGGTCATGTTAATGTCCGATGTCGGCGGCAGCACCGCCATCGCCGGCGTCACGCTGACGTTCGACGACAGTGCGTCGGGGTCACTGCCCGATTCCGGCGCGATTGCTTCCGGCACTTACAAACCGACGAACATTGACACCACCACCGACAATTTTCCGTCTCCGGCGCCAGCCGGACCGTTTGGTTCAACGCTCGCAATGTTCAATGGCCTGAATCCAAACGGCACCTGGTCGCTCTACATTTTGGATGACGACAGTCGGGACACCGGCAGCCTAGCCCAAGGCTGGCACCTCAGCATCACGACTTCCACCTCTGCGTGCTGTTCGGGAGTTTTGCCAACGGCCGACCTTGCCTTGAACCAGGCCATCTGGCCCACCGCGTTGAACATCACAAGCAATCTCACCATCACGCTTGCCGTTACGAACTTGGGGCCCGACATGGCCAGCGCGGTTACGCTGGATGATGCCCTGCCCGCCGGGTTGACATTCGTGACCGCAAGCGCGAGCCAAGGCACGTGGACCAACAACGGCGGCATCGTTTCCGTCGCGTTGGGCCCGCTGACCAACGGCGGCGCCGCCACCGTCACGATTGAAGCCGTCGCGGCTATGTCCGGCCACTGGACGAACACCGCGGTCCTTTCCGCCGCCACCGCCGACCCGGTCAGCACCAACAACAGCGCCACTGTCGCCGTCGTCATCAACGCTCCGCCAGTCCTGACGTTCATCCCGAACCTCATGGTGCATGCCGGCAGCCTCATCATGTTTACAAACCTCGCGAGCGACCCCGACCTGCCGGCCAATACGCTGACCTTCAGCCTTGGCTCCAACGCGGTGGCGACGGCCAGTCTCGATTCCACCACCGGCGTTTTCACCTGGCCCACAAGCGATGCCAACGCCGACACCACCAACACCTTCATCGTGACGGTTGCCGACGACGGCGTGCCGCCACTCACCGACACCAAGGCATTCAGCGTCGCCGTTTCGCTGCGCCCCTTCATTCAGTCCATCGAGATGTTGACCAACGCCGTTCGGGTGAATTGGACCTCCATCGCTGGCCAGCGGTATAGCCTGCAACAGACCGACACCCTGCCTTCCGGGCAATGGACGAATATCAGCGGCGAAATCTTCGCGGCAGGACCGACGGCTTCCGCGGAAGACACGTCGCCGGTTGCAGATCAGCGGTTTTATCGCGTGCTCGTCGTGCCGTAAGTAGCTGGACGTTGATCCGTTGACACCTCCCGGGCCAGTTGGAGTGCAAGCTTTAGCTTGGCCGGGGAACACGCTAAAGCGCGCACTCCAATATTCAGCGTGACAGCGCGCGGGTTGGCGTCTAGCGTCACTCCAGACGCGAACCAAAACCGGAAGGATCTTCATAAACCAGAAATCTCAATCTGCTGAAGCCAAACTCCCCTCACAAACCGTCACCCGCCGTGAATTCCTCACGCGCAGCGGTGCTGCCGTCGCGGGTTCCGCTCTCGCGGGCGTCGCGATCCCGCACGTGCATGCCGCCGGGGACAACACGATCCACCTCGCGTTGATCGGTTGCGGCGGGCGCGGCAGCGGCGCGGCGGCCAATGCGTTCGATTCGCCCAACGGCCCGGTCAAAATGGTGGCGATGGCCGATTTGTTCCAAGACCGCCTTGAGCAATCGCTCACCGCGTTGACACAGCAATACGCCGCGCAGATGGATGTGCCAAAGGATCGGCGGTTCGTGGGCTTCGACGCCTACAAGAAGGCGATTGATTGCCTGCGTCCCGGCGACGTGGCGATGTTGACCGGTTATTCCGCCTTTCGTCCGGGACAGCTCGAATACGCGGTCTCCAAAGGCATCAACGTGTTCATGGAGAAATCGTTCGGGCCGGACGCGCCGGCGTTGCGGCGTGTCATCAAGGCCGGCGAGGAAGCCGCGAAAAGGAACCTCAAGATTGCGGCGGGCTTGCAGTGTCGTCATTCGGTGAACCGCCATGAGCTTCTCAAACGAATTCATGACGGTCAGATGGGCGAGATCCACCTCGTCCGCGCCTACCGCATGCAGCCGGTGGGCGGATTGGGCAACCGACCGGAGAACGTCAAAGACCTGCACTGGCAGATCCGTAACTTCGTGCATTTTCTCTGGGTTTCGGGCGGGTTGTTCGCCGAGATGAACATTCACCAGATTGACGAGATTTGCTGGGTCATGGATGCGCTGCCGGTGACTGCGCACGCCATTGCGGGACGCGCGCCGAACAGCAAGGATTGCAGCCAGAATCTGGATGCGTTCACCATTGAGTGGACTTTCCCCAACGGTGGCAAGGCGCTGGACATCGTGCGTTGGTTGCCGGACTGCCACACCGAGTTCGCCACCTACATTCACGGAACGAAATGCGCGGCGCAGTTCTCCGGCCCAAGCCATATCGGCACCGTGCATCTGTACAAGGACCAGCGTTGCAGCAATGACAACATCGCCTGGCGCGCGCCAAAGGAAACCATCACACCGTGGCAGGCCGAATGGGACAATTTGTTGATCGCCATCCACAAGGATCGTCCGCACAACGAGGCGAAACGCGCCGCGCTGTCAAACATTGCCGACCTCATGGGCCGCGCGGCGGCGCACATGGGCCGGCTCGTCACGTGGGACGAGATGATGAACTCGAACTTCCAATTCTGCCCGAACATTGACGAACTCACCGATGACAGTCCGCCGCCGGTTCAGGCGGACGCGCAAGGCCGCTACCCCGTGCCGGTGCCGGGCGAGTGGAATGAGGTATGAACCTCACGGACTGGAGAACGATCAAGCGGCATGAATGCCGCGCTCCGGCGCGCGGGCTTCAGCCCGCTTCAACCTCCGAACTCGAAGCGAGTCGCGGCTGCTGCAGCAATTCCAGCCCGCGCTCCTTGTCACGAATCCTGGCGATCGTGCCGTTGGGCAGGCGAACCTCGACGAGGTAATGCTCGTTCTCAAGGCGCAGGTTCGGCGCCGCAGTGCAAACCGCACACGCGCTCGCCAGCGCCGCCAGGCAAACGGCGGGCGGAACAAGATTTCGAAGCATTGCCAGTTTCATCTTGGTCCCCGAAGATTCACGTCAGTTGGCAGTGGTACGGCTTGAACGCTCATACGCAAAGCAGAGCTTGGCTGCTTGGTTTCGCCGCGGCAACAGCGGCCACGCCTTGACCGGACGCTTGAAGAGCGAGTGATTGCCGGAAGAAATGAAGCCGTGTTGTAAAAAGACTGACAGCGATTCTGAACGCGGCAAGATTTTTCAGCGAAATGTTCACAAGAGCGCAATTCGCCGAATTTCTTTCGCTGTTCGCCTACAAGTTGTTGGAGTGAATCGAAAAATAACGAGAGCGACGCATGAATCGGAAACTGCTTGAGGCCGATCATCCTGCGTCAAAACGAACAGGGCGGCCAAGGACGCCGCCCCATTCTGAACTAATCTCCGCCACCCGCTACTTCACGCGATAGAAGCGGAGCGGTGCGCCAGCCGAATCGTCTAACTCAAACTGACCCCCGCCTTTGTCGGGCGCGACGCCCAAATCAGTCCAAGTTTTGAGATCATCGGAGGCTTGGACCTGATAGGGCCGGTTCGGCAAGCCTTTGAACCGGATTTTCGCTCCCTTTGCATGCGGGACCGCCTCCAGCCGCAGCGAACTTCCGGTTGCCAGGTCAATGATCTCTTGAGCGTCTCTGATCAGTTTCTCGGCCAGCACCGCGTCAACCGGTGGGATCTGAGCGCGCACCTTGTTCTGGAACGCCTGCAACTGGTTGACCGCGGCCACCCAGTTAGTCCGATCAAACGCAGCGCACGACGCCTGCAATGTGGCGATGAGCGGACGCTTGTTTTTCCCGTCGAGGTTGGCCCCATCCACAGAGGCGATTAGCCTTTCAACGAGTTCACAGGGCGTTTCGACGACCAACGTCTCCACTGACCCCACATTATTCAACACGAATGGATCAATTCCATCCGCGCGCACCACAGCATAGTTGGTTATCACTCCTGCAGACTTTGGTCGGACCTGCAGTGTGAGAGACGTGGCGGCTCCAGGTGGCAAGCTGCCCAATAAGAATCGCAATCCTTCAGGATGCGCCGTGGCAGGCTGCGACGAAGTGACCAGATCAACGCTCGGAGGCAGAAACTCGACCACTCTCAGTCCCGTGGCTTTGTTTGGGCCGGCGTTTGATACGGTTATCGTGTAGCCAAGCATATTGCCGCGCAGAACAACGTGAGAGTTCGCCGATTTTGTCAGCAGCAGATCGCTGCGGCCTGGGTTTCCTTCAAAAGTCGATGTGGGCGGAATCTCGGTTTCCGGAACACCATCGCCATTCACATCTGTTTGGAGCATGCGCTGCGGAAGGCCAGACGCCACCGCCACATAGTTGCTGGACCCCGTGGTCACAGGCACATCTTCCCAGACAGTTGTCCGCACCAGGCGGTTCGATGCGTCGATCTCAGCGAATTCAAATGTGAAAGTGCCTTGGTCAATGCCCAAGATGCTTGCCGTGTAGGCGTCATCGTCAGGAACAACGACCGATTGCTGATGACCAAATGCCTCGGCGTTGGCTCCTGGGATTTCGTCTGCCTGCATGTCTTCCGGCAGAAAACCCGTCCGCCTGCCGGTTGAATCAACAAGCGACAGTTTCACCGGGGACCTGACTCTGCACACGAACTTCCCAACCAGTTCGCGTGGTGGATCGGCTGTAATAAACCTGGAGTCACCATAAACTCCGTCTCCGTTGAGCAACAGCCCGGCCACCTGCTTGTGAATATCCGCCTTGGCAAGCATTTTCGTGTGGTTAGCGTTCAACGCCTTCATGTCAGCGAAATAGATCTTGCCGGACAGTCCTGCGGCGCTGACCAGTGGGACCGTCCCGTCCCCGGTGTCATAATGCTCGGTTACATTCCTGTCCGGTATCATTGTCGTGCCGGACGTAATCCCGGAAGTCTTCGTTGGGGTGAGGTCGTATTCCTCCATTCTCGCAATTGTCGACTCCCCATAACCCGCAATTGCATAGACCTTGACCGGGGTTGGCTGCGTCAGCAGCCGATCACGGGTCGCCTGATACCCGCTGTACTGGTTTTCGACCAAGTATGAACTCAAGCGGTCGGTCGGCTCTGCGTCAAAAAAGTACAGCGGATTCATCTCCTCCTTCGCCTGTTTCAGGAAGGTCACGAAGTCGTCGAAGCCGAGGTTGCCTTGCTTCGGAGCATCCGTGCGGTTGTCCACGAAGAAATCCGGAACGGCAGACATATACTGCTCACCGGGGATGAGATTGAACGCACCGGGTAAATTGTGCGCCGCACGTTTCATCTTGATGGCATCGCCAATGAGAATCACCGGATCACCATAGCGAAGCACTTTGAAGATTTTCGGCGCGCCGAAGTTTGGCGTGCCCAACGTCACGATGGTCTCCACCTTTGCCCCTGCGCCGGCACCAAGATTCTCGACGTACTGCTTTGCGACCAGCCCCCCCATGCTGTGGCCAACCAAGTCAATCTTCACCGCGGCAAGGCTTGGCTTTTGCTGGATGAAACTCGCCAGTTCCCCCGCCAGCGACGTGACGGGTTTTCTCCAGTCGTAAACGAATTCCTCAACCGTAAAACCTTGGTCCTTCAGATAATTCACAAGCCGGTAAAGCGGATAAAAGTCAAGCTCCCACCGGGTCGTCTTTGACGGAAAAAGCAATTGAGGCACGGTCACAGATGCGCATCCGTACCCTCCGCTACAAATCCCCACTTCATCCACAAGCGGTGACGAAAGCTTGTCCACATAGACTGCTAAGCTTCCAAGAATCTTGGCGTTTGTAAGGCTGGCAGACACCGAATTCGCCGGTTGCCCGTACTGGTCGTACTGGAGGTGCCTGGGATCTGGCAGCACCGGGACTATGCCAAATGAATCAGGCAGCAGACTTACATCCCATGGAAAGCCTATCAGCAGTCCTTCGGGGAGCTTTGTCAAGAGAGACCCCATCGCTCCATGAATCACGACCACCGGCCGCTGGGGTTGGTCAGCCAGCCTCACACATCGAAAGCCGATGACGTGGTCGGGCAGCGTCCATTCGGCGCGATACGCGCACCGCGCGGCGCCGGCATCGTGGATCCACGCGCCGCCCCGTGCTACATGATAGGTCCCCGTTGCCGGACCACGCGTGTCATTCTGCGTCGCCCCAGGATTCGAATACCAGGAGCTATCCTTCCAATCCCAACAGCACTCCCATACGTTCCCCGCCATGTCGTAAAGACCATATCCGTTGGCCGCGAAAGAGCCCACCGGAATGGTATAAGGAGTCCCCCCGTCAGTGAACGGGGGATTGAAGCCACTGGTGGGAGCCACATCGTAGGCGGAGTAGGGATGCCCGCCGACCCAGTAGCTGTAGTAGTTGGCGCGGGTCCAGTCAATGGTGTCTACATCCGTCCAGGGGAAACGATGGCCGTCGGCCCCTCCCCGCGCCGCCGGAGCACCCAGAGCCAGTTGTACAGCGTCTGCG
>CAYIOH010000076.1:0-11457 GCA_964364975.1 uncultured Bifidobacteriaceae bacterium | reverse complement strand
CGGAAGTCAGGCGACTGGCTTCCGGGGTTTTGTGTTCAAAACGCCACCGATACGGCGGCCGGACTTTATTTCACGATGCGGAAAAACTTCGCTGCGTTGGTCATCCGCTCGCTCCACTGGCCACCTCCATTGGTCACGTCGGTCCAGCTTACGATCGGGGTGAGATTGGTCGCGGACTGAAGCGTGCCGTTGCCGGGCCAGGTCACGGTAAGGTAGCCAGCGGATTGTCCGACGGTCAACCTCGGCACAATGGAAGCAACCAGGCTCAAGTTGCCGCTGGAAGCGTCGAATCCTGAAGCCATCAGGTAGTAGGTCGCGCTCGCAGTGGCGGAAAAGTGCATGCTGGCGTTGGTGCCGGCGCAGATCGGGCCGTTGTCGTCGTTGCACGCCACCTCCGTCATCGCGCCGCAAGTGCCGGAATAAACCGTGAGCACGGTATCGAAGTCGCTGCCGCAGGTGCTTGCGATCACGTCACCGCTGGCGGGTGCGGTGTAGGTGAACCAGACCCCTTTGCCAAACTTTGCCGCGCAACTGGGCGTCGGATCGCCGGTGGAGGTCGCGTTGGCCGTATTCATGGTGAAGGGCGCGCCGTCGGTCAAGGCCACCGCGCCGGCACATTGGTCGTTCGAGGGCGAGGAGGTGGCGACGATGCTCAAGTTGCCGCTGTAGGAGTTGTAGCCGCCCGCCAGAATGTGGTAGGTCACGCCCGCAGTGGCGGAAAAGTGCATGCTGGCATTGGTCGCGGCACAGATCGGGCCGTTGTCGTCGTTGCACGCCAACTCTGTCAGCGCGCCGCAAGTGCCGGAATAGACCGTGAGCACGGTATCGAAGTCGCTGCCGCAGGTGCTTGCGATCACGTCACCGCTGGCGGGTGCGGTGTAGGTGAACCAGACCCCTTTGCCAAACTTTGCCGCGCAACTGGGCGTCGGATCGCCGGTGGAGGTCGCGTTGGTCGTGCTCATGGTAACGGGCACGCCGTTGGTCAGAGCCACCGCGCCGGCGCAGAGATCGTTGGCTGGGACAAATGGCGCGGTTTGGACATAGGCGATGGAATTGCTCAAGCTGATCCAGCCGACATTCGCGCCCCATGCGTAGCCGCTCAAGTTCCCGGAGGCGAAATTCACCGCCGGCGTGCCGTTGTTCTCGAAGGCGATCCAGCCGACATTCGCTCCGTAGGCGTAACCGCGCAGGTTACCAGAGCCATCCACGTTCACGCCGAAGTCATCAGCGGAAAGGTTCTGGTATTGGATGCCGTTGGTGGGCGCGCCGCTGCCGAGATTGATCCAACCGACGTTGGCAGCGTACAGGTTGCCGGAGCAGAACGTCGCGCTGATGACGGCGCCGTTGGCAGTGTCGCCACGCGCATCCATCCAGCCGAAGTTCGCGCCGTAAGCGTAATTGTTGACGGGGTTGATGGTGGTGGCAGCCCAAGCCGATGCCAGTGCACTGAAGAACGCGAACGCGGTGAAGAACGTTTTCATAATCCTTCCCCCAGTCAACTGATCTGACGGGAAAACCACAGCGGAAACCCGGCCCATACCTGTTGGCCGATGATTGCGGCGCGGTTTCACAGGATGATGTTGTGCCACGGCCCGGCGGTGGCGGGGTCGCTGGATGTAGGGGCCGAGTTGCCACTGCCCAAATCAAGGGTGGTCGTGTTGCGGAGCGTATTGCCGTAGATGCAGTTGCCCGGATTGTTGGTGAGCGAGATGCCGACAGTGTTGTTGTGAATGTTGTTGCCGCAAATCCGGGACTTGCCGGTCCCGCCGATGTTGGCCCCGGCAATGCCGGAGCCTGAGGCTCCGATATTGCAGCCTTCGATCATGCAGCCAAACACGATTTGCACACCGTAGCCGGTGTTCCCGTCAATCATGCAGTCCCGGATCAGGGTCTTACTGGCATAGATCCCGCCCCCGCTGTTGTAACGCACGGTGCATCCGATGATCGTTTGCTGGCTGTTGCCGCAATAGATGCCGATGCCTGTATTCCCTTGGACCGAGCAATGAGTCACCGTGGCGCCCTCGTAACAGGCGATGCCGTCGCCCTCGTTGGAGTCAGACACGCAGTCTTTGCAAACTCCGCTATTGTTCGACAGTTGGATACCAGTGCCCTTGTTGCTGCGGGAGACGCACCGGAAAATCGAACTGCTATAGCCAGCCCAAATCCCGCCGCCGTTGTCATTGGCTACGATGTCCTGGTACACGCAACGGCCGAGGCTGTCGCCAAAGGGGAACCCATAGACGTATGAGTTGATGGCTTTGCCACCCCAGCCCGTGATGTGGCCGTTCCGGATCGTGATCGTGCTGCGGTTGCCCGAAGGGCGGATGCCATCCAGTGAGTTGGTCGTGGTGCCGATCAGTGAATACCCGCACAGATCCAGGGTGACGTTGTCGGCGGCGACGACGATGCCGCTCTTGTTGCTCTGGCCATAGACGTTTCCAGCCAGATAATAGCTGCCGGAATTGGTGATCTTGAAGATCGCCGTGGCATCACCCGGGGTCGTGTTGGTGCCGATGGGAATTCTCGGCTCCACCTGGTCGAGCGTCTTCATCGTCGGCGCGGGCGCGCCCGGCGGCGTGAGGCTGCCTTGGGCCAAGGCTGAGAGTTGAGGGTTGAGGGTTGCGAGCAGCAGACCGGCGGCCAGGGCTGTGTTGAGGGTGGAGGGTTTCATATTGATCAGTGTCTATCGGTGTTCATCCGTGGTTGCATTTCAGAAAGGCAGGGGCCGGGGACGCGATGATAAACAAGCCGTCCGCCAAAGCATCTGCGGGTGTGAGAGGGTTCTTGGTATTCATAATGAATGTAAGATGATGGCCAACAAGATAGTGGTTCGGAGCTTTGCCCAAAGGCTGAATTGACATTGGTCGTGGAAGCACCCGTTCTTTATACAAGGCCCATAGCAAACCGCAAATAAAAACAGCTCGGCGTGCGGTTTTGGCTGTCACGCTTTGGCTGTCTCGTGAGGTGCTTTCATTTTTCCGAAACGGCGAACATGGTGACGGAGTTGAACTGCCCCGCTCCGGCGAAACCGAGAACTCGACCATCGCTGACATCGCCGTGGCCACGAACTGCGGACAGATCAAGACCGGTTCGTTGGGTTATTGGCGGCGGGGCAAGCGTGCTTGCCTGGCGTGATTGCGACGAGGATCAGTTTGTAGGAACGCTCGACCCGCAGAAGCTTGGTTCAAGCGGCTGTGGCCACGGTGCCGTTGTTTTCGCGCGCGGTGAGGTAATCGAGGTATTCACCAAGCCGCTCTTTCATTTCCTTGCGCGGGACGATGGCGTCAATCAGGCCATGGTCGAGGAGAAATTCGGCGGTTTGAAATCCAGGCGGCAGTTCGGCCTGGGTCGTGTCCTTGATGACGCGCGGGCCGGCAAAGCCAATCATTGCGCCCGGCTCGGCCAGAATCAGGTCGCCCAGACTTGCGTAGCTGGCCATCACGCCCGCCGTGGTCGGATGCGTGAGCACGCTGATGTAGGGCAGGCGGGCCTTGGCGTGGTAAGCGAGGGCGGCAGAGGTTTTCGCCATTTGCATGAGGCTGAACATGCCTTCATACATCCGCGCGCCGCCGCTGGTGGAAATGATGATGACGGGCAGTTTTTTTTCCATGGCGCGTTCGATGAGCCGCGTGATCTTTTCGCCGACGACCGAGCCCATCGAGCCGCCAAGAAAACCGAAATCCATCACAGCCAGCCCGACCGGGTGCGCACCAATCTTGCCAAAGCCCGTCACCACAGCTTCCTTGAGCGTGGTGGATTTCCGATACGCCGCGAGCTTCGAAGCGTAAGTGGCGAGGCCGGTGAAGCGGAGGACGTCCACGCTCGTCATTTCGGCGTTAATCTCCTCGAAGGTGCAGGTTTCGACGAGCGAATGGATGCGCTCACGGGCGCCGATGGGGAAATGGAACTGGCATTTGGGACAAACCTTGGCGTTCTCGTCCAGTTCCTTGTCAAACACCATCGCTTCGCACTTGGGACATTTGGTCCACAGCCCTTCGGGAATGTCCCGTTTCCGGGATTTGGACGCGCCGGCGATTTTCGGTTTTTTAACGAAGGTGGTCTGGGAAGTCGAAGTGGGTGGCGGGGTGAGCGCTGGTTCGGTCGGGTCGGCCCCGATGGATTTCTTGGTGAAGGAGGTCGTGGCCATGTTTGAGTGATGGGTCGCGGCTCTGACGGCGGCAAAATTCAATTTGCTTTGATCCGGTTCACGACGGTCTGCGTATTAAAATGGTGCGGCCAGTATTCACATTCCGCGGGCGACTGTCCAGACGCAAACTTCGCCCGCGCCCGCCGCCTGCAAGACCTTGGCGCACGCGCTTGTGGTTGCGCCGGTTGTGAATACGTCGTCCAGCAGCACAATGCGCTCGCCCTGGAGTCGCGCGCCGTTGGTGAGGGCAAATGCTCCGCGCATATTGGCCGCGCGCTGTTCGCGCGTGAGCCGCGTCTGGGTGCTGGTGGGCAGGATGCGGCGAAGCCAGTGCGTTTTCACGGGAATGTCTGTGGCATCACTCAACCGTTGGGCGAGGCGCTCGGCTTGATTGAATTCACGCTCGCGCTTCTTCGTGGGATGCAGCGGCACGGGCACGAGGCAATTCCACTTCTGCTCGCGCAACGCCGGCCCGGCTTCGCGCACCAGCAAATCCGCCAGAAACGGTTCGAACCAGAGCGCGCGCTGATATTTGTAGCGATGAATCGCCTCGAGGACCACGCCGCTGGCGACGGCCGCTGAGCGCGCGGCGGTGAAATGCAACTCCATCTCCCGGCAATTGGCGCATTCGAAGGGCGTGGTAAGGTCGCCTTCGAACGGCAGCCCGCAGCGTTCGCAGAACGGCGGTTTGATGAAGCGCACCTGCGACCAGCAACGCGAACAGACCAGTCCGTCTTCTGGCTCCGCCCGCTGTTTGCTGCAGAACTGCCAGACTTCCGGGTAAATGAACGCGAGACCGGTGTCGCGCCAGCTTCGGACCGCCGGGAAAATCGCGTTCATGCGGTGGAAGCGGTCTTCTCCGCTCCGCTCAGAATTTGATGTTCCGTACCGCCAGCGTGAGAATGGTCATGGCGAGCATCATTCCGGCGGGCATGAATTTCTTCGTCTTGGCCAGCCGCATGGCGAACACCACGACCAACACGGCCATGAGAATGTTGGCGAGGCCGGTGCGGAATTTCACGTCGAACATGCCGGAGATGGCGCATAAAATGAGAGCTGCGGCGAATGCGGCGGACATGATGAGCGACACCTTGCTTCCCGCTTTCAAAAAACCAATCAGGCCGCCCACAACCAGCAGCACGATGTAAATCCAGAGAACGGTGTTTTGCATGGACGGCAGGTTGCCTCAACCTCCCTGCACGTCCAAGCTCAGAATTTCGCCCGGCTCGCACTCCGCGATGACCTCGAACGGATGACAGCAGACTTCGCAATCGGTCGTGAACCGCTGGAATCCCGTGCTCGTGTCGATCACGATTTCGGAGGACTGCCCGCAGAACGGGCATTGGACGGTTTCACTGATTTCCACGCATCGAACGTCGCCGCGCGCGGGCCAACGTCAAGGGGGCGGCGGCAGTTTGTTTTGGTCCGCCGCACGCCGGGCGCGCTTTCGCAGGGCGATGACGGCGATCACACAACCGGTCCAGGTCGGCGCGAGGTCCAGCAGCGGAAACAGTTCCACGACGAACGTTGGCAGCAACAGGAGATGAAAACCGAGCAACCCCATTGTGACCAGCATCGCCGCCACATCAATCGCCTCCTGCACAAATGTCCAGGCCACCGGCAGCAAGGTGATCTGCAACAGGTCGGCCACCGCCGCCACCGCCACCGCTGTCACGACACGGGCGCGGGAAAGTTCGCGCGGCGCAAAGCGGGTGTTCAACTTGGTGAGCCAGTTCATCGCCACTCGTGTTTCGGATATTTCCGTTGCAGCTCCGCTTTGACCTTCGGGTAATGCTCGCGCCAGAAGTTTGCCAGGTCCTGCGTCACTTGAATGGGCTTCATGCCCGGCGTGAGAATGTGGACCACCACCGGCACGCGGCCCAGCGCGATTTTCGGCGTTTGCGTCACGCCGTAAAGCTCCTGGATGCGCAGCGAGATGAACGGCGGCTTGCCGCTCTCATAACTCACTTTGGGCGTGCGACTGTTGGTGAGCGTGAGACGTTCGGGCGCGTGCTGGTCCAACAACTCGCGTTGCGCGGGCGAGAGCCAGGAAATCACCAGCGGTTTCACTTCGCGCTCCTTGATGTCCTTGTAACTCACCGCCCCGTGGCAAAGCTGCTCGATGAGATGTTGTTTGTCTTCGTTGCTGATGGGCGGTAACTGCAGCTCGGGACAATGCTGGCACAGCAAATGCAATCGCCGCAGCCATTGCTCAACCGGATGATCCCAATTCGGCAACGGCAATCGGCCCGCGTTGATTTCCGAAGCGAGCAATCGCGCGGCGGCCTCGGCGGGTGGTGGTTCAAGCCGCCTGGCCGCCAACGCCAGATCGCGGAAGCGCAGCAGCTCCGCAGCCATGACGCGTTTGGCTTGCGCGTCGAATTGCACGCGCACCTCGCTTTTGATGTCCTCGGGAAAAAGTTCCTTTAGCCAGTCCAGTTCGATGGCGGTGGCGAGCGAAAGAATGGTATTCAATTCGTTGTCGCGTCCACCAATTTCCCGGATTTCGGCAGCGACGAACAGTTGGCTTTGTTGCACGACGCTTTCCCGTGCCAGCACCCCACGCCGGCCATGCACCAGTTCGCAGCGCAGTGTGCCTTGATCCAGCCGCCGCGCCACGCGGTCGCTAAAGCCGATGAGGATGCACTTCTGCAGCGCCTTGTCCTGCACCTCGCGGGGTTGCGTGTCGAGACCTTCGTCCCTGGCGATGCGGAGGAACTGCTCGAACAGCGGGCCGACCTGCTTCGCCGTGACCGCGTGGATGCCCAGCCGGCGACAGGCGTCGTGGCGGAACTGATTCTTCAGCGCAAAATTCCACGCGCGCATCAGAATCCAGAAATCCGACGACGCCTTGTCTCCGAGCAAATCGTCGCGGTCATCGCGCACTTCCTTGCCGCCGCCGCGGAGCAGCAGTTCGCGACCTTGCGTGAGCGCGGCGACGAGACAGGCCTGATGAACGCAACCGTATTCCTGCGCCGCCAGCAACATGCGCGAGTAACGCGGATGCACCGGAAACGCCAGCATCTTGCGGCCGATGTCGGTGATTTCAAGGTGGGGCGCGCAGGGGACTGCCCGCCCTGCCTTCAACGCACCCAAATCCAAAAGCAATTCCTCCGCGTGCGTGAGCGAAATTTCATCCGGCTTTTCCAGCCAGCGGAATTTGCGCAAGTCCTCCACGCCCGCCGCTTTGAGGGTGAGAACGACTTCCGCGAGATCGAGCCGCTTGATTTCAGGAAGCTCCTGCGGGGCGCGTTCGTCGTGTTCAGCCCGCGACCAGAGACGAAGGCAACGCCCCGGCGCGGTACGACCCGCGCGCCCGGCGCGTTGATCGCTGCTGGCCTGTGAAATTTTTTCGATGAGCAGCGTGTTGATGCCGCGATTGGCGTCGTAGCGCGGGATGCGTGCGAGGCCGGAATCAATCACCAGCCGCACACCGTCAATGGTGATACTCGTCTCGGCCACGTTGGTTGCGACGACGACCTTTGGCTGGTCATAGCGCGCGACGGCGGCGTCCTGGTCGCGCGGGGAAAGTTCGCCGTGCAATGGCAGCACGAGGTAGCCGCGTGATTCCGGCAGGTTACGGATGGCGGTGATGGTTTGTGAAATTTCAAACCCGCCGGGCATGAACACGAGCACGTCGCCCTGGCCGCCCGAGTTGACGAAGCGGCTGAAGGCATCCGCCGCGAGTTCCCACGGCGGCGGTGGATTTTGTCCAAGGCGATGCGGGAGATATTCAATCTCGACTGGAAACGTGCGGCCTTCCGAGCGGAGGATGGAGCATCGGTAGGGCGCGCAGTCCTCTGCGCGCCGCGGCGGCCGGGGGACAGCCCGCCCCACCTGATTCAAGTAATCTTCCAACTCTGCCGCCTCCAACGTTGCGGACATGACGGCAATCAGCAGGTCGGGACGATGCTGCTCTTGAATATCCAGCGCGCGGGCCAGCGTGATGTCGCCATAAAGATGGCGCTCGTGAAACTCGTCGAAGATCACCGCCCGCACGCCGCGCAACGTCGGGTCTTGGATCAATTGCCGCAGCAATATGCCTTCGGTTTCAAACTTGATGCGCGTGGCATCGCTCACGCAATTCTCAAAACGCACCTGGTAGCCGACTTCGCGTCCCAGCTCCACTCCCAGTTCCCTGGCCACGCGCGACGCCAGCAACCGCGCGGCCAGCCGGCGCGGTTGGAGAATCACGCACTGTCCGTCGCCGAGCAATCCGTGCTTGAGGAGCATCTGCGGAACCTGGGTGGATTTACCGGAGCCGGTGGGGGCTTGCAGCACGAGACGCTTCGTCGCCTTGAGCGAGGCGACGATGTCGTGTTCGAGGTCGTAAATGGGCAGCCGTTCAGGCATGGCGCTGGGGTGCTGATGACCGGACCGGCCTCACTTGTTTGCGGGTGGTGTCGGAGCCGCGGGCGGTTGCGGCGCAGCGACCGGCATTGCTGAATCCCTTCCCGTCATCCGTTCAGCGCGCTTCAACGCGATGATCGCCGCGACCAACCCGCCGATCAGAATCAGAATGGCGATGGCGGTGTAAATGACCGTTTTGACCGGAACGGTTCGTGCCGGTGGCGGTACCGCCAGAAACAATTCTGTGGGCTTGCCGCAATGCGGGCACTCGGCAGTTGTGCCGGCCGCTTCCGCTGGGAATTCGATCTGGCCGCCACACACGCCGCATTGGCCGTTGAGGAGTTTGGTCATGGTCAACTGCCGGCGCCTCCGAGCCTGTCCCGGAAACCTGAAGCTCGGCGCAGCCGTCACCGGAAGGATTGTCAGCCATACGGACGCGAACGACAAGGACAAGCAAGCGCCGTTCACCGGGCGGTGTGCCGGCGGAAATCTCAACTTGTTTTCTCGCGGGCCGTCGCGTATTTGTCCCCGGGCTTCTCAAGCATGAACCAGAATCTCATCGTTGTGCCGACCTACAATGAGCGGGAAAATCTTCCCCGCGTGGCGCAACGGCTCCTCGCCTTGCCGGTCGCGGTGGACCTGCTCGTGGTAGATGACGGTTCACCCGACGGCACTGGCGAACTCGCTGACGAACTGGCCGCAAAGCACCCGACGATTCACGTTCTGCACCGCACGGAAAAAAACGGGCTGGGGCGCGCCTACATTGCCGGATTCAAGTGGGCGCTCGAACGCGGCTACGAATTTGTCTTCGAGATGGACGGCGATTTTTCGCACAACCCCGACGACATTCCGCTGCTGCTCGAAGCCGCGCGCGACGCCGATCTCGTGCTCGGCTCGCGTTACATCAACGGCATCCGCATCATCAACTGGCCGTTGGGCCGGCTGATGTTGAGCAAGGGCGCGGCGAAATACGTCCAAATCGTCACGGGCATGCCGTTCACCGATCCGACCGGCGGCTACAAATGTTTCCATCGCCGCGCGCTCGAATCCATCCGGCTCGATGACGTCCGCTCCAACGGCTACAGCTTTCAGATTGAAATGACGCACAAACTGTGGCGGCAGGGGATGAAAATCGTCGAAGTGCCCATCATTTTCACCGAACGCGTGAAAGGCCACTCGAAAATGTCGGGGCACATCGTGCGCGAAGCGTTCTTCATGGTCTGGCGGCTGTGGTTGCAGAACGGCTGCCGGCGCTCGCCGCGAAAAGGTTGATTGTTCACCGGGCAAGCCGGGCAGGACGCGTCACTCCACGCGCGCAACCAAACAACGTGTCTGGCAGCGAAATTTGAACTGGTAGCCCCACCCCGAATTGAACGGGGATCAACGGTTTAGGAAACCGCTGCTCTATCCATTTGAGCTATGGGGCCGCCGTGACGCGACAATAACAGATCACCGCAGGACCCGCCAGCGGTTTGAGCGTGGGCCGACCGGTGAGATAAACGCCGTGAAGGGCCAGGCGCCCGGCTGGTTCCCGTTGCGCTCCAGCTTAACCAAACGGCACGCCCTCAATTCCAACCGCTCAAAATTTCGAGACCGGCTTTCAAAGCCTCGCGCGCGGCTGCGTATTGCACCTGCCCGCAGCCCGGAATAAAATAAGCAAATGCAAACCATCCTTGCCGTGCGGCGACCGCCCCGTTGCCGTGGTCTTCTTCTTCGTCTCGCAGAATGGACGATCTTCGCAGCCTGCGTCCTCGGCGGGCTTACACCATCGCTTCGTGCGGAGAGCGCCCCGCGAACCAATGCCGCCCCGTCTGCCTTGCCGCTCCTTTTCTGGACTCGTGAGGACGTCACCAACACGCTGGGCAGGATTGAGTTCGACGCCCATCCGCTGGAAGTCGAAACCGGGATCACTGGCTTGCCGAATATGCTTTACAGCTGCGAGGCGCCGCGTGCTGACGGGAATACGTGGATTTTTGGATGGCAACTGCTCAATTGGTCCGAGAAGAGAAACCGCGCCCTCGCCATTGTGCGTTGCGCCACGACCGATGGCCGCACGTTCACCGACGCGGAGACGGTCCTGGTGCGCACGAACCACGATTGGCAGGGATTCGCCAATCTCGTCCGGCGACCAACGGACGGCGCGCTGTTTTTCTTCACGTGGTCGCCGGGCGCGCTGCACGTGTTCCGGAGCGATGACGGCAAGGATTGGCGGCAGCTCACCGACAAGGCGTACAGCGATCACGATGCGATGTGCGTGACTTGGGACGCGCCGCGCCGGCAGTTCCTCAACTTCCAAACGACGCTCGAACCGTTTGCCAAGCGTTATCCGGACAACATCGGGAGCTTCCGCCGCGTGCTTTCCTTCCGTCGCTCGACCGACGGCGTGAAATGGGAATCCTTTTCGCCGCCTTTCCTCAACGGCGAAAAACTTTGGAAACCGGACGCTGACGATCCGGTGGACTTGGAATTCTATCGCGTCGTCGCGTTTCCGCACCAGGGCCGGCACGTGATGCTCATCGTGGATTACCTGCCGGCACCGCCCGAGGCCAACTCGCGCCGCGCCACCACCAAGCACGGCCCGCGTTACCTGAGCGAGTGGGCCGTGAGTCCCGACGGACTGAACTGGCAACGCCCGTTCCGTCACCGCGACGTGGCGGAGAAAATCATCTGGGCGCCGTTGCAAGGTCCGCTCGTGCGCGGCGGCGTGCTGCGCTTCTACGAGCGGGAGGGCAAATGCGCCAGCCTGCCCGCGGACCGGTTGTTTTATGCGACCTGCCGCGCAAACGGTGAATTCTCGACACCGCTGTTCAAGATGCCGGAAGGTGGTTTAGCCTTGAACGCCAACGCGCGCTGGCGGCCCGGCGAATCGCCCGGCCAGGCTTACATCATGGCCGAGTTGCGCGACGAGCAGGACCACGTGATTCCCGGCTACGAACGCGCGCATTGTCTGTTTGAGAATG
>CAYIOH010000075.1:0-11497 GCA_964364975.1 uncultured Bifidobacteriaceae bacterium | reverse complement strand
GGCCGACACCCAAGCAAAGCACGACGCTTACGCCGTCCTCCGCAATCGCGATCTCCGGTTCTATCTCAACGGCCGGCTCATCGCGATCATCGGGCAACAGATGTTCGTCATGGCACTGGGCTGGGAACTTTACGAACGCACCCGTTCGGCGTTGGTGCTTGGGTTTGTGGGCCTCACGCAGGTAATCCCCATGATCCTTTGCACGCTGCCGGCCGGACACTTTGCCGACCTCTACAACCGCAAAAACATCATCGTGCTGATGACGTTGATTGCTGCGGGTGCGAATCTGGCGCTGGCTGGCATCTCGGCGGCCAGCGCGCCGGTGCTGCTGATTTACCTTTGCCTCATCGTCACGGGCGCGGCGCGAACGTTCCTCTGGGCGGCCAGCGCGTCGTTCCTCCCGCAACTGGTCGGGCGCAAGGAATTCTCCCAAGCCGTGACGTGGAGCAGCAGCACGTTTCAAATCGGCTCCATCACCGGACCGGCGATTGGCGGCATCGTGCTGCATTTCACGCATCACGCGGCTTGGATTTACGTGCTCAATGCGCTGGCGGCGGTGGGCTGCGCCGTGCTGGTCAGCCGCGTGCGGGTGCATCACGTGGCGGTCGCAGCGGAAAAGACAACGCTCAAGACTTTGCTGACCGGTTTCAGCTTTGTGTTCAAGAGCCGGATCATCCTTGGCGTCATCACGCTCGACATGTTCGCCGTGCTGCTGGGAGGCGCGACGGCGCTGCTGCCGGTTTATGCGAAGGAGATTTTGCACGTTGGCCCGTACGGTCTTGGATTGCTGCAAGCCGCGTTGCCGGTCGGTGCCATCATTTGCGCCTTTGTGCTGGCGCACCGGCCACCGCTGCAAAAGGCCGGGCAGTCAATGCTTTGGGCCGTGGTGATGTTCGGCCTCGCGACGATTATGTTCGGCCTCTCGAAATGGTTTTGGTTGTCCTTCGCCATGCTCGTCGTGTGCGGTGTGTCGGACAATGTGAGCGTGGTGGTGCGGCACACGCTGGTGCAATTGCTCACACCGAACGAAAAGCGCGGACGCGTTTCCGCCGTCAACAACCTCTTCATCGGCACGTCGAACGAGCTGGGCGAATTTGAATCCGGCATCGTGGCAAACTGGTTCGGTCCGGCGATGGGCAACGCGATGGCCACGGGCGCAATGATTTCAGTCGTGTCCGGCGGCGTGGGCACGATCATCGTTGTCCTCGCGGTGGCGTGGCTCTGGCCGGAGGTTCGAAGGTATGGCCGGCTGGACGGGTCGTGATGGGGAAAGCAACTGGTCGTTCCAGACCAAGGTTACCGTCAAGGTTGTAGCGCGCCTGCGTTTTCACCCCCTAAACCGCTTTATCCATTTCAATGCGCAACGACGAAAGGTGTTTGAATCCTGCTCACGGCAATTTCCTGGTCGCGTCAATCACGGTCGGTGCAACCGGAAATATTTTGCGCCATTGGTCATGGGTGACTGGAAATAGATCAGGCCATTATTGGTGGAAAAGCCTGAGTTGATGACCGTCCAGCCGTTGGTGAGGGCGAGGTTGGTGTTGGATTCCAGGTTGTACGACGCGGCGGTATCGGGCCAAAAGACGACCACATTAGAGTTGGACCGCGTGATGGACAGGTGCACCGGGGATTCCACGAGCAGTTCGGTAATCTGAGTGGACCAGATTCCGGCATCGAACAAATCAGGGTAAGTGTCCGACGGATACATCTGGATGATCCAAAAATGCGACGGATCGGATGGATCCACCGAGATCGCGCTGTAATCACCCCAGCGACTATAGGCCACGGGTAATTCCAGCAATTCGGCCAGGATTTCATTGAGGTCGTGATAACTAACCGCTCCGGCTTTGAGCAGGACCGGGCTGCCAAACGTCGTCACCCCGTTCGCGGTTGCGCCGGCCAGGGCATAACTGCTGATGTAAGTGCCGATGCCGGAACCAGAGGCGTTGTAGGCGATCACCACCACGCCATTCGCATTCGCCGCAATTGATGGGAAATACAGGTCGAGGTTCGGATCAGCGATGGTGCCGGATTCAAGGAGAGTCTGGGCCGCGGCGTCGATCCGGTACCAACGGATGGCGATGCGACCATTGAACTCGGTGTTGTGCACCGCGTAAAGAACGCCGCCAACCCCATAAACCTTGGCGCTCAACCGCGCGTCGTTGACTTGAAGCGTGGATGTACCGTCAGGTTGAACCGCAGTAAACAACGGATAACCCATTTCAAAATCGAACGGAACTGAGTAAGGACTCACATTGATGCTAGTGGCGGAAGAAAGCGTGGCGCCCGGGCCCGCAGCATTTTGCACGACGGACATCACGATGTTTGAATGGGGATCGCTGTCAGACCCGATGTCGCCCATCGCCAGCACTTTTCCACTGCAACTGCCGTCGAAGCAGATTGCCGGCTGCAAAATCTCCCCGCGTTCACTGTGGTCCATGACTCCAAACCAGGTGCGATTCGTGATGACCGGCGTGCTCAAAAGCAGGTCGGCCTTGGGAATGGAAACCAGACTGGCGCCGACAGGATTCTCCTCCCCTTGAAACATGTCGCCCGAAATGTAAACCGCATCGGCATCCACACCCAAGGTTGGAAAATCCGCAAACGTGCCGTAGTCCGGATCAGCCGGGAACTTGAATCCATGCCACGGGCCGCGCGGATCGGAGGAGTCGGATACGGCGAAAAGAAAATTGTTGGCTTCGAGAGTTGGATCCTGACCGCTGGCAGCGGCGGCGGCGTTGAAATCCACTTGCGAGGCAAACCAACGCTGGACGGTGGGATCGTAAATGACGCGCGGGTCCGTCACGTCGGCATCAGGCGAAATCGCCACGCCGGCATCTGTCCAGAAGCTCTCGTTGCTTTTCCGCTGCACACTCACGCCGTTGGTCTTGTTGTAAACGGCCACCGTCCCGTTGATGAACTCCATGAAATGGTTTGGACCGATGGCGCCGTTGGGATCGGCAGGCAGCGATTGGGAATTGGTAAAAAGAGCACTGCCGTGGAAATTCTGCCCGATCTGAACCGTCACCTGACCGTGCGCGAACGGGCTCGTCACCAACAGCAAACCAACCATCCAATTCACCGACCGCCGAGACGCTTGAATAAAGTGGCTCATTGGCGGAGAAACTAACGCGCGAAGGGTCGTTTGTCGAACGATCTGGTTGAAACTGGCCCGGCGGCCAAAAGCGCAACGGGCGAAGGCCGGGGCCAAGTCCCGTTCGGGTTGAACGTAAAGCTTGACCCGTTGGCACAAAGCAAAACAATTGCGCCAAGAAACTATGAGCAATTCAACCAACGTCGTCAGCATCCATCCTTACTTCAAAGCCAAATCTGGCAAAATCGCCGAAGCCAAGGCCATGCTTCCCACATTCGTGGCCAAAACTGCCACCGAGCAGCAAAACCTCCACTATGACTTCACGATCAACGGCGACGAGATCCACTGTCGTGAATCCTATGCCGGCGCGGACGGTCTGCTGGCCCACGTCGAGAACATCGGCGCAGTGCTTGGAGAGTTTTTGAAGCTGGTTGACCTCACGCGATTGGAAATTCACGGCCCGGCTGGCGAACTGGCCAGGCTCAAAGGCCCGCTGGCGCACTTAAAGCCGACGTGGTTCGTGTATGAATGTGGCGTGAATTGCTGACCGGTTCGTTCCGCGCGCAGGTTCCGGCGCTACGCTTCATGAGAGTCCTTTGGCTTCCCAACCTTTGCGATAGCGCCGGCGGACGAAATGGTTGGCTTGAGAGACGTTTGCGAACTTCAGCTTCTTCGCGTTCCATTCGAGGGTGGTTTGCGGGAAGCGTGTGGCGAGACTGCCCAGCAGAACTGTTTCCGTGAGCGGGCCGGCGTAATCGAAATTGGCGGAGGTCTGACCGATGCCGCGGCAGGCGTCCACGAACTGTTGCCAATGATCGTTCTCCGTCACCTTGGGCCGCGTCCAGTTCTCGAAATCCTTCTCGGGGAAGAGTTGCGCGCGCGCGATGTGCGGCAACATCATCACGCCTTTCGTGCCGATGAACAACGAGCCTTGGTCGGGCAACTTGTCATCGCCCAGATCCGGTTGCACTTCTTTCGGCGGACGCTCGTTGCCGTCATACCAGGTGACTTTGATGGTTGTGCCCTCCGTGTATTGCGTGCCGGGGAAAACGTATTCGATGCGGGCGTTGATGGCCCAGTTCCACTGGTTCGGCGCCGGGCCGTCCGAGCGGAGCGAAATCGGCGCGGTCAGGTCGAGCGCCTTGAACACCGGATCGTAGATGTGACAGCCCATGTCGCCGAACGTGCCGGTGCCGAAGTCGAGCCGCTTGCGCCAGTTGCTGGGATGATAATAGCCGTCGCCGATGAACGGGCGGGTCGCGGCAGTGCCGAGCCAGGAATCCCAGTTGAAATCCGCCGGCACTGGATCGCTGCGGTCGGGGCGCGACGAAGGATCACCCCAGGCTTTGTTGCTCCAAGTGTGAACTTCTTTGATCTTGCCGATGGTCCCGTCCTGAATAATGCGCACCGCTTCGCGGTACGTGCCGCTGGAGAGAATCGGGATGCCCATTTGCGTCACGAGCTTCTGCTTGCGCGCGAACTCCGTGAGCCGGCGCGCTTCATAGATGTCGTGCGCCAGCGGCTTCTGGCAGTAAACATGTTTGCCGAGTTGCAGCGCGGCCATGGCCATCGGGGCGTGCATGTGGTCGGGCACGGTGACGTTGACCGAGTCAATGGACTTCTCCTTGTCGAGCAACTCGCGCCAGTCCTGATAAATCCGCACGTCCGGGAAATCCTGCTTGAGCGCCCGGGCTTTGTTGAGGTCCACGTCCGCGACGGCGACCAGGCGGGCACGCCCGCCTCGGGTGATGCCTTGAATGTCGCTGCGGGCCATACCGCTGGTGCCGAAGCTGGCGTGCTGCAGCATTTCGTTCGGCGAAGCGGCGCGCAATCCGCTGGTGATGTAAGGCGCCGCCCACAACCCGGCCGCGGTCAAGGCCGCGCGGCGAAGAAATTCACGGCGGCAAAAGGAATTTCTCATGGGACTACTTCGGGGGGATTTCGCGGATGTAAATGTTCTTGAACCAGAGCTGGTCGCCGTGGTTTTGGAGTTCGATCTGGCCGCTGGGGAAGATGGGCTGGCTGCGGTCCCAGTAATTTTCCAGCACCGTGTCACGCGTGACGAGTTCGGCGTTCAGATAGATGTGCGCACGCTCGCCGACCATGAGGATCCGGAAGCGATTCCACTGGCCGATGGGTTTGTCAGCGACCTTGAGCGGCTTGTTGGGATTTTTCTGGTTGTTGTAAAATGCGCCCGATCCAACTTCGCTGCCGTGCTTGGTGGGCTGGGTGAACGGATCCCAGATGGACACCTGTGGCGAGCCGCGCAGGTAAATGCCGCTGTCCCCGTGCTCCGTAATTTTCCAATCCACGAGCAGCTCAAAATTCGCGTAGTCCTTGGCCGTACACAGGCTGCGGCCCTTGCCGTCGAATACGAACTCGCCGTTCTCCACGCGCCAATGCGCGCGCATGTTTTCATCGGCTTCCTTCTGCGCTTCGACGGCTTGTTCAGGCGTGAGCGCGGCGCGCTTGATCGGGTTGTCGTTGGGACCTTTCAATAGACCTTTCCAACCGTCGAGGTTCTTCCCGTTGAACAGGGCGGTGAAGCCTTCGGGCGGCGTGTTGTCCGAATCGGTGTGCGGCAATTCCTTGATGCGGAGGTTGCGGAATTCGAGGTAATCGCCATGACCGAGAAAGCCGATGTGACCACGCTCGCTGAACAAGCCGGGATGTTTGCGGATGATTTCCAGGTCAGTAACGTCATT
Organism: uncultured Bifidobacteriaceae bacterium; assembly: GCA_964364975.1. Taxonomy (GTDB): domain Bacteria; phylum Verrucomicrobiota; class Verrucomicrobiia; order Limisphaerales; family JADLHS01; genus JALOTT01. The sequence continues at coordinate 5,698 of CAYIOH010000075.1, read as the reverse complement.
CAGGTTCGCATCCACGATGGTCTTGCCGTTGACGACGACCTTGATGTGGCGGCCTTGGGCCGTGATTTCCTCGGTGTTCCACTGGCCCGGCGGTTTGAGCGCCCCGCGTTTGGCGGCCACTACGTCATAGATGGAGCCATGATATTGTTCCGCGCGCAGCTTGCCCCACTTGCCGCGATCAGCCGCGCCGTCCTCGAGAATCTGGATTTCCATGCCCGCGTAGGCCACATCTCCACCCAGCGGCGCGCGGATGCCGATGCCGTTGTTCGAGCCATCTTCCAGCTTGAACTCGAAGCGGAGGATGAAGTCGTCAAATTCCTTTTCAGTGAACAAATTCCCGCCGCCGCCTTTCGCGCAAAAGATCACGCCGTTGGTGACACCGTATCCAGCGCCGTGTTGGCCTACGAGCGTCCAGCCGTTGAGCGAACGGCCGTCGAACAAGCTCGTGAAGCCCGCCTCCGGCTGTGCCGTGGCGCAGCCGGCCAGCAGCGCGACGCCGGCCAGTGTGCCCAGCAGGGATTTGGCGCGGGTTATTTTTGCGAGTAGCGCGAAGTGATTTCTTTTCATGATGGTGTTGAACTTATCGTTTCGGTTCGGTGAGCCTTTGCGAATTTGCGCGACCTGTCAAGCGGGTGTTTACACCCAGCATAATTTGAATTTTTCCTAGAAAGCCCGCCGCCCTTGCCCCAGACTATGCCCGCTCTTAATTTATGGATCTCAAACTGCCCAAGCTGGGAGAAAGCGCGGATTCGGGCGTCGTCGTCAACGTCTTCGTGAAAGAAGGCGACACGGTGGCGAAGGATCAAGTTGTCATCGAACTGGAAAACGAGAAGGCCGTTGCCGGCATTCCTTCCAGCGCGGCGGGCGTGGTGACGAAGATTTTCGTCAAGGCCGGGGAAAAACTCGGCGTCGGCCAGCGGATTCTCTCGTTGGTAGAAACCGGGAAGCCCGCCGTGTCGGCAACGCCGGCCCAGCCAACGAAAGACGAACCCACCAGTGAACCGGAAATTACCGGGACCGCTGCCGACGACGGCGGCGAAATACCCAAACGCGTGGCTGCGCCGGTTGCCTCGCCGTCAATCCGCAAGCTGGCGCGCGAGTTGGGCCTTGATTTAAGCCGCGTTCGCGGCAGCGAAGCGGGCGGACGCATCAGCCTCGCCGACCTTCGCGCTTACATCCAGAGGCTGCACCAAACGGCCCAGAAAGCCAAGCCTGTCGGTGCTCCGGCAAAACCCGCTGCCGAACAAATTGATTTCTCGAAATGGGGGCCGGTCACGAAGAAGCCGCTCACGCCGTTGCGTCAGGTCATCGCGCGGCGTATGTGGGAAAACTGGAACGCCATCCCGCACGTTACGCAGTTCGACGAGGCGGACTTCACGCGGTTGAATGAATTGCGCAAGAAGTTTGCGCCGGCTTACGAAGCCAAAGGCACGAAGCTTACCCTCACGCCGCTGATCCTCAAAGCCGTGGCCGACACGTTGAAAAAACATCCCATCTTCAACTCCAGCTTCGACGAAGTTGCAAACGAGATTGTTCTCAAGGAATACATCCACATCGGCATTGCCGTGGACACGGAGGCGGGCTTGATCGTTCCCGTCATCCGCGATGTGGATAAAAAGAGCGTGCTCGATCTCTCGAAGGAACTTGAGCGACTTGCGCACAAAGCGCGCGACCGCAAAGTCACGGCTGACGAGCTCAAGGGCGGCACGTTCACCATCTCAAACCAGGGCGCGATTGGCGGCGGGCACTTCACGCCCATCATCAACAAGCCGGAAGTCGCCATTCTCGGCCTTGGTCGCGGCGCACTTAAGCCCGTCGTTCGCAACGGCAAAGTCGAAGTGCGCATAATGACCCCGCTCGGTTTGTCTTACGATCATCGTGTGATTGATGGCGGCGCGGCAGCGAGGTTCATTGTGGATTTGGTGAAAGCGATGGAAAACTTTGAAGAAAACGTGGTGAACATCTGAACGACAAAGTTGAATCATGGATCCAATCAAGACTGAAATCGTAGTCGTAGGCGCAGGCCCGGGCGGATACGCGGCGGCGTTTTACGCGGCGGACCTCGGCAAGAAGGTCATTCTCATTGAGCGCGAAAAGCGACTCGGCGGCGTGTGCTTGAATCGCGGTTGCATTCCGTCGAAAGCGCTGCTGCACGCGACCCATCAAATTTCGTCAGCGAAGGAATCGGAGCATCGCGGCATCACGTTCACCGCGCCAACAGTGGACCTCGCAAAACTCCGCACGTGGAAGGAATCCATTCTCGCCAAACTCGGTGGTGGCCTCACGCAACTGGCGAAGATGCGAAACGTGCAGGTCATTCAAGGGCGCGCTTATTTCGAAGGCTCGCAGAGTTTGCGAGTCGAGTCGGAGCAGGGGCAGCAATTCGTCAACTACGAGACCGCGATACTGGCGGTTGGCTCCGTGCCTGCCATGCCCAAGGCCTTCGACCTCGGCAATCCACGCGTCATGACTTCGACTGAGGCGCTCGACCTCGAGGAGATTCCCGAAACGATGCTGATCGTCGGCGGCGGTTACATCGGCATGGAAATGGGAACGGTCTATGCCGCGCTGGGCAGCAAGATTGTGCTCGTCGAGGCGCTCGACAGCGTGCTGATCGGCGCCGACCCCGACCTCGCGCGGCCCGTGGTGATGAATGCGAAGAAGGCGTTCAAGGAAATCCGAGTCAAGACGAAGGTAGGCAAAATGTCCACCGTCGGTAAACAGATCAAAGTCGAGATGGAATTCGACGGAAAGGCCGTGGAAGAACTTTACGACCGCGTGCTCGTCGCCGTGGGCCGCGTGCCGAACAGCGGTGACCTCGGCCTGGAGAACACGAAGGTCACGCTCGACGAGAAGGGCTTTGTCAAAGTCAACGCGCAGCAGCAGACCGACGACCCGAATATTTACGCCATCGGCGACATCGCGGGTGGAATTCTGCTGGCGCACAAGGCGCACAAGGAAGCGCGCATCGCCGTCGAAGTCATCAACGGCGAGTCGAGCACGTCTGAAAACGTTGTCATTCCCGCCGTCGTGTTCACGGATCCGGAAGTGGCGTGGTGCGGATTGACCGAAGCCGAAGCCAAGGCGCGCGGCATCAAATACGAAGTGTCGAAGTTCCCGTGGGCTGCGTCAGGCCGCGCGCTGTCGTTCGACCGCACGGACGGCATGACGAAGATGTTGATTGATCCGGAAAGCGAGCGCGTGCTCGGGGTGGGCATCGTGGGCGCCGGCGCGGGCGAGTTGATTGCCGAAGCCGTGCTCGCGCTGGAGATGGGCGCCACCGCCGAGGACATCGCGCTGACGGTGCATCCGCATCCGACGCTGTCCGAAACACTGATGGAATGTGCCGAGGCGTTTTACGGTCACGCAACACACACGCTGGCGAAAAAGCGCACGTAGCCGCACTTGTGAAAACGCGGTCATATTCCCGTAACGTGCGGTTCTGTGCGTGTTTTCACAAACACAACCACGAGTCGATCTTTGTCATTGAAACGTAGTTTCAAGTCGGTAGCATCTCCACGGGAATGATACTGATCTTCGGTCGGGGCGTAGCGTAGCTTGGCTAGCGCGCTTGCTTGGGGTGCAAGAGGTCGTGAGTTCAAATCTCACCGCCCCGACCATTTCCTCAGCGCGAAACTTCCTGACTCAACGCCAGAACCTGTTCGAGTCGTACACCCAGTAGATGAAGCCAGCGGCGAGGGTTGCGGAGACGATTCCAAAACCACTTGCGAGGCAGAACGTGCGGAAATGGCGGCGTCGTTCGTGTTGTTGAACGTGCGGATGAAACAGCTTGACCATTTTGTTCATGTTCGTGTTCTATGCGTCGGGTGGAATACTGAATGCGAACGACACACGAATCATGCGTACCGCACGACCGGCAAATGGTGTCGGTGACAAGTCTTACCGCCAGCGGAGTATTTGCCTTTTACACCGGGTTTATTTCTCCATCAACGGTATGCAGCAGCGTGACGACAACCCCACCTGGGTTCAATAGCGCACTGGGAATTCGCTCCAAAGGAGACGGAATATCATTAACGCCCCAATTTTGGCCTTTTCCGATACGTAATTAGCGGGAGGGTTTAAAGTTGGAAAAATTTTGACAAACATGGGATTTGTTAGTAATAATACAACGTTGTGATGAAGTTTTTGCTGTATGTCCTTACCAAGAAGAGGGGAAGTATTGCACCAATGGTTGCGATTCTGCTGTGTTGTGCGTGCCTTTTGTGCCACGCTGGGGCAGGGGTGCAACAAGCTTCCGCCTTGGACCAACTTCCGGACCTCTCCCTTCAGCCGTTAGCTGCTGGCGGGCGGGCATGGGAGCAGCAACTTTCCGCCTTAGATCAAATCCAATGGATAACAGGACCGGCAAAAGCGGGTCTTGGCAAGATTGCAGAGGTCAACATTCCCGAGGGGTACAAATTTGCAGATGAACGCAGTGCCCGTTCCCTTCTGAAACGGATGAAGAACCCAGTTCCGAAAGATCTGGTCGGCATTTTGGCCCCCGCTTCAGGTGAATGGTTCGCCGTGCTCGAATTCGGTGATATCGGTTACGTCAGGGATGACGATAAAGACCGGTTGGATGCAGGGGCCATGCTGAATGCAGTCCGGCGCACGATCACTCGCCAGAATAAAGAGGGATCAACAAGCGGCCAAGTGCCTATTAATTCTGCGGATTGGGAACTCAGGCCAGTCTATGATCCGAGTGAACACAAATTAGAATGGGCAATTAGGATTAGAACTGGAGACCAAGCCGAAGTTGTCATCAATCATGCTGTTCGCTTATTCGGCCGACGGGGCGTTTTGAATGTCATTGCCGTTCAGCCGCACAAGTCCGATCTCAATTTGGCGCCGTTGCGGGAAATAGCGAAGGGTATTTCCTTCAAAGCAGGGGAGTGTTACCGTGACTACCAGCAAGGGGATAAGCTGGCACGTTCCAGTTTGGCAGACCTGGTCATCAACGAGAACGGTTTGGATTCCAACTCAGAATCCGATGCGGCTCAAGACGAGAGCAAAGCTTGGTGGGTTAGAATTGGATGGGGTCTCTTGGTCTTTACTGGCTTGGTCCTTGCTGGCATCGGACTAATTTCCGTCGTGCTGAAAAGGCTTTGGCTGAAGAGGATGCACGGCTCCTTGGGTGCCGAAAAACAGAGCGTCGAAAGCGCAGCAACGCCGCAATCACTATTGGCCAACCAAGTTAGTCAAGCGCAGAGTGTTGCCACCGCAATGGCAGACGCACCGGCAAATAATCAGGGCATAGCGGCGCCTGCGGCAATGACGGAGCGGAATGGGGAAACATCAAAAAACCGAGACCGAAAACGAAAAAAACACTACAATTTCCACGAATTCTATACCCACATGATTATGGAGCTTTCAAGGGGGGACACTGTGGGATTTGTCCCAAACAACAACGGGCATTCCGATGAGATGAAAAGCTCGGCACGAAGTCCATTGGCTAATGGCGTCACAGTGCCAGAGGCGGCGAAGGTGCTGGTTACAAAAGTATCAAACCTGGTTGAGAGCCATCAAAGACTCATTGAGCAACAGAGAAAATTCATTGAAGAGCAAAACAAACTCATCGAAGAGAAAAGCAAGCTGATTGACATTGAAAGTAGAGTGCTTGAAAAACAATCCGAACTGTTTGAGGGATGACTTTTGTGGAACCTTCCGAGAAGGATTGTGAGCGATGTTATCAGCCACA